>JAYTVG010000544.1:0-17732 GCA_043744135.1 Deltaproteobacteria bacterium
ATGGTCGACAAACCAGCACCGCATCCAGATTCCTTCGAGGCCACGCTCAAAAAACTCGAGGCCGTGCTCGCGCGTTTGGAACGTGCCGAACTGCCGCTCGAAGACGCCATCGGCGCTTACGAAGAGGGTTTGCAGCTGGTGAAAGGCGCTCAAGGCAAGCTCGACGGCATGGACGCGCGCTTGCAAGAGCTGATGGCAGATGGCAGCACCAAAGACCTGCAGGTGCGGGAACGCAAAGAGGGCAAGGACACCCGATGAACGTGCTCGATGAGCTCGCTCCTTGGCGCGCGCGCATCGACGCGCTGCTCAGCGCCCACGTCGGCACCGCAGCGACCGAACACGGCCCCGCACCGGCGCGTTTGGTCGCCGCGATGGATCACGTGTTGTCGGCACCTGCCAAGCGGCTGCGTCCGCTGGTGACGTTGTGCGTCGCGCAGGCGGTCACGCGCGACGACGACGACGCGCTGTTTGCCGCGTGCGGACCGGCGTGCATCGCGATGGAGATGCTGCACACCTATTCGCTCGTGCACGATGATTTGCCCGCGATGGACGACGACGCTATGCGGCGTGGCCGTCCCACCATCCACATCGCATTTGACGAAGGCACCGCGGTGTTGGCCGGCGACGCGCTGTTGACGGACGCGTTTTTCCACCTCGCACAAGCCCGCCACAACGTCGCGCGCCAGGTGAGAGTGTTGGCGCTGGCGGCGGGCAGCGCCGGCATGGTGGGCGGACAGCACGACGACATTCACAGCGTGCGCGACGCGAGCACGCTCGCGGGCATCCACAAAAAAAAGACCGCGCTGTTGTTTAGCGCGGCAGCGCAGATGGGCGCGTTGTCGGTGGACGCTGATGACGTCGTCGTCGCATACGCCGCTGATTATGGTGATGCGCTCGGTTTGGCATTTCAAATCGCCGACGACCTGCTCGACGTCGTCAGCGAAGCGGGCAAGCCGGTGGGCCGCGACGCGCGCCAGCACAAAGCCACCTACCTCACCGAGTTTGGCAAAGCCGGCGCCCTCAAGCTTGCGCAAGCAGAAGTCAAACGCGCACAAGACGCGGCGTTGGCGCTCGGCAGCGACGCGCTCGATCGCATCGCCGGCTTTGTCTTTGACCGCGCGCGGTGACTCGTGACCCCGGTGCTGGTGGCATTGTTGTCGTTGGCGGCGCACGACGGCTCGCAAAGCACCAGCCAGTTCACATTCCTGTCAAACGGTGAAGTGAGCGTGCGCATCGACGTCAACGCCGTTGACGTTGCTGAGCTGTGCAATGTGTCGAGCGCCGCCCGCGCAGACCGCGACCGTCGCGACGCCGACCTCGACACCTGCCTGCGTCGCGGCTTTCCATTTTGGCTCAAGTTCACAGACCTCACGCGCGACACGGCTCCGAGCTGCCACGTCGAATTTCTCGACTGGCGCGCGCTCAGCGACGGCACCGACGCGGTGCTGCGCTTGTCAGCGGCAGGCAAGTGCGCGTCGTTGCCGCGGCGGTTCGCGGTCGATTGGGGGCTGTTTATGGCCCACGACCACACAAGTGTCGCCACGCTCATCGTGCCGCAACAACCGCCGCGCCTGTTGTTGTTTTCGCAGCGCGCGCGCAAGGTCATCGTCGAGCTGCCGTCGCCGTGGCCGTGGCGCACGATTGTGGTGATGTCGGTGGTGTGCGTCATCGTCGCGCTCGGCGCCGCGTTGGCTCGCGCTCGACGACGTCGTCATGGCGCTGCACCTCATAGATGACGCTTTAGCGGTGTCGCGTTCGGCTGTCGGTGAGCTGTGCCGCCAGTTGTGGGCACGCCACCGCGCGCGCTGAATCACCGTACCAGGCTGAACGCTTTGTTCATGGCGGCGTTGGCAGCGTCGTAGTCACGTGCTGAAAACAACCGCGCGACGTCATTTTCGATCGAGCGCACTTTGTCGCGGGTGGCGGGGGTGGCGCTGTCGAGGCGCTGGGCGAGGCGCTTTTGCTTGGCCATGATGAAGCCGCGATCGATAGCGCACCGCTGCGCGAGACTCGTTGCTTGCGCGAGGCTCGCCAGTGCGCCGCGCGCATCCCCTTGTGCGTCCGCTTTGCGGGCGCTGCGATCGAGCGCGTCGACGTCGGGTACGTCCGCGAGCAGCAGCCCTCTTTTCGCCAACACCGCCAGCAGCGCCGAGCGATCGAGCGGCGCGTTGCGCGCGGGTCGGAGCGCGCGCGGGCTTGTCACGGGCGCAACGGGGGCGCTGTCTGCGTCACGCGTGGCAGCACCGTCGAACCTCGGCGCCATCCGCACGACGAGGTCGGGGCCGTCGATGAGCCGCGGCGCCGGTGGGCCCGGCATTGGCGACAGCACGACCGACAGGCCGGCGCGCACCACGACGCAGCACAACAACAACGCAGCGCACGCCGCCAGCAGCCACACCCACGGCACGTCTGGCGCGGTGACGGCAACGCTACGGCGGTGGGTGAGGACGGTGGCCTCGTGCTGCAGGGCGCGGCGCGCGTCATCGAGCAGGGCGCGCGCGCTGCGGTAGCGATCGCGCGGATCTTTGCGCATCGCCTTTTGCACCACGGCGCTGAGCGCTTCAGGCACGTCGGGCAGCAACGCCGACAACGGTCGAGGTGGCTTTTTAAGCGCGTGAAACATCTCCGCGGGCGTCTTTGCGTCATAGGGCAAGCGGCCCGCGAGACACGCGTAGATCAGCACGCCCAACGCGTAGATATCGCTCGACGTTGTCGCGGGTGAGCCTTCCCAAACCTCTGGCGCGATGAAGCGCAGCGAGCCCACGGTGTTGCCGGGCCGCGTGACGCGCATGACGTCGTCAGCGGTGGCCATGCCGAAGTCGAGCAGCTTAAGCGTGCCATCCGAAGTGATGAGCACGTTGCCTGGTTTGAGGTCGCGGTGCACCACGCCAGCCTCGTGCGCAGCGCTGAGCGCCGGCACCAGCGCACTGAGGATCTGCAGCGTGCGATGCGTCGTTAAGCGGCCGGCGGCGTGGATCTCCTCAGCTAGCGTGTCACCGTCAAGCAGCTCCATCGCGAGCGCCAACACGGTAGTGCCGTCGTCGTCATCGATCTCGTGCAGATCGTAGATGCGACAGACACCGGGATGCAGCACGCGTTTGCCGAGCAGAATCTCGCGCTTGAAGCGTTCGCGCACCTCCACGTCGCCAACCAGCTCCGGGTGCACGACCTTGAGCGCGACCACGATGCCAAGCACGTTGTCGTGTGCGCGATACACCGTGCCTGCCGCGCCGTGGCCGAGCTCTTCTTCGATGACGAACTGCCCGAGCTGGGAGCGCGCGCGCCCACGCGCAGCAGGACGCTGTGGTGGTCGCGCTGGGGTGGGCGTTTGCGACATGAAGACCGATGCTGACGCGCTCGCGCGCCGTTTTTCAAGTTCACCCGCCCGTCACGCGAGCGATGGCGCGCCAGTGCACGCCCTCGTGCGGCTACGGTGCGGGCTGGACTACCAAGCCGAGGCGCGAGCGCTCGACGCCATTGCTGTCGAGCTCCGCGAGGACGCTCACGATGTACGCGGTGCCGTTTTGGATGGCGACGTCGGAATAAAAGCCGTGCGCGCCCGCCGACAACAACGCGGTGTTGAGCCACACCACGCCTTGCTGCGAGGCGATTTTCAAGTCGAGGTTCGACGCGTCTTGGTACACCAACAAGGGGCTCGAGGCGTTTTTGGCGAGACGCGCGCCGGCGCCGACAAACAGCTTGCCCGAGCGATCTTGTTGCGCGCCGGTATCGACAGTCACAGTGCTGCCGCCTTGGCCCGGCGTGGTGCCTTGCCACACGCGCAGCTCGTGGCGCGAGAAGTCTTCGTAGGCGATCATCAAATCGGGGCCAACTTTGCTGACCGTTGGGAAGCGGCCGACATCACCCGCACGGTGGCCTGACACGCCGTCACCGTCGACCACAAACACCGTCGCCACGCCTGCTTGGCTGACGCGCGCGGCGCGCACATCGCCGTCGACGAGGTCGTAGTAAGCCACCACAGGATCAGCGCCGTCGAGCGTGATGCTCGAGTACAACCCGCGCGCACGCGGCAGCTCGACGCTTTCAGGTGGCAACGCCGCCGCGGTGCACGACGACGATCCCGCCAACGACACGCAAGTCTGCGTCGAGCTGCACGTCTCGGTGCAGTCGGTGGCGACCGGCAGGCATTGGCCGCCACCGCTAGCGAGCACGCACGCGGTGCCCGCGGTGCAGCTGCCGCCACACGGATCGAGCACGGGGCGCGCGTCGACGACAAAGAGCTCCCAATCGGCGGCACTCGCGGGCGTGGGTGTGCGGCTTTTGGCGAGCTTCAAGCCGGTGCCGCGGCCAGCGACGGCGCCGAGGCTGACGTTGTGCGCCAAATAGCTGACCCAAATGGTGCCGTTGGCAGCCACCGCGATGTCCGTGAACTTGCCGATGTCGCCGCCCGCCGCGGCCGTGTCGACGACGTGGTTGCTCCACACACCGCCCGTTTGCACCGCGACTTTGAGCGCATGTGCATCTTCATCGTGGTATGCGACCCGCGCGTTGCCGGCCTGATCAAGTGCTATCGACGTGTGGGTGCCGACGTTTTGCCCGACGTCAGCGACGCCGCCGCGCGGCCCAGTTGGGTCGGCGGTGACCGGGCCCGACGGGAAGCCGTCGACGTAGTCAAGCGTGCCGGGCGTACCGTCGGCGGCGTAGTGCGCGACCACGAGATCGCCAAATTCACCGTCGTAGTTGCTCACGAGCACGCCGTTTGCGCCGACGGCAACGCGGCTGTAGCGCCCGTAGCGCGTCGGCACGAGCGGCGGCAAGCCGACGCAATCGCAGCTCACGTCGCAACAGGCCTCGCCGAGCATGGTGTTGGGGTCCGCCACCACGCGCAGGCCGACGCACGCATCGGAGCACGATTTGACGTTTGGCACGGCACTGCACTGGCTTGAGACCACATCGCACGCGGTGCCGTCTGGGCAGCTGCCACCACAGGGCGGGCGTTGCACGCAGCGTCCTTCAAAGCAGGTGCGCCCAAAGCCGCAATCCGAGCTGCCGCCACACAGCTCAAACACGCACGTGGGGATGGGGTCGCGGGCGCCGATCGCCGTCAAGATGCAGCGCTGCGCCGGGTCGGGACATGCGTCGTCGGCGCAGTCGTACGCGTTGTCGAGCAAGAGCGGAAAACAAGCGTTGAGGTCGGCACGACAGCGCGAGCCTGGGCAGCAGTCGGTGTCGGCGCTGCAGCCGCCCGCGACGCACTTGCCAAAGCGAAACGCGTCGCCCTCGGGACACACCTGGCTTGGGGCGCACACGCCGGGCTTGAGCGTGGACGCGACCACATCGGTGCAGCAGCCGTCGCCGCAGCCACCAAAAGCGCCGACCGCAAGGGCGACCGCAAGCACGTGACGGGTTGAGAGCAAAGTCATCAGGGGAGCTTGGCGCGCCAAAGTGCCAGCGGCAAGGGGCTGATCCGCGCAAACGCCCGCCCTGACAGCGCGCGAGCCACGCTGCCACGGTGCTTTCGCGTGCGCCCCCGCGACAAGCCGTGCACAACGCGTTAGCACACGACATGCTGCACACTGTCGCCTTGCTGACGCTGATCGCGGCCGCCGATCCCGCCTACCGCGTTGGCACCGCCACCAACCGCATCGCCGTGTTGCCCGTGGCGTGCCAGCGCAACGTCGACCCGTCGCTGTGCCAGGCGCTGGGCGATTCGGTAGCGCTGCAGATGGCCAAAGACCCGCGCATCGAGGTGGTCAACCCGCACGATTTGGAAGTGCTGGTGGGCGCAGCCAGCCTCACGGAGCTGCAAAACTGCGGCAAAGACGATTGTTTTGCCGCCATCGACTTCACGCGCGTCGACGCTAGTTATCTGCTCGCGCTCGACATCTCGCGCATCGGCGATCAAGCGCGCGTGGTCGCCCGCGTCGTCGACCTTAAGCGCGGGCAGGTGATCGATCGCGACGAGGCGCGCGCCGAACAAGACGACGAACAAGCAATCGAAAAAGCCGCCCGCGACGTCACGATGGTCGTGCTGGTGCGCCGTGGCTTAGCGCAAGCGACCGACGCTGCGGCGCAAAACGAAGCTGGCGTCAGTCCGGTGTTTTGGGCGGGCATCGGCACGCTCGGCGTCGGCGCGCTGCTCGCTGGCGGCGGTGGCGTGCTCGGCGGCGCGGCGTTTTTAAAGGCGACCGACGTGGAGACGAACGCGGCAGCGCTCAACCAAAAACAGTTCACCAGCGCGGCCCGCGATGCCCGTCTGTACGCGTACGGTGCGGATTTGTTGTTGGTCGCCGGTGGCGTGCTCGCAGTCGCAGGCGGTGCGCTCGTCGTCGTTGGAGGTCTGCAATGAACGCGCGCAATCTCGCGATTGGCGTGCTCGCGGTCGCCTGCGTCGCCGACTGCACGCTCATCGTTGAAGACAAGCTCGCCGCCGCACAGCTGCGCGTCAAACAAGACGCCGCAAGCGAAGGAGAAGGCGAAGGAGAAGGCGAAGGAGAAGGTGAAGGCGAAGGCGAGGGCGAGGGAGAAGGCGAAGGAGAAGGTGAAGGTGACGTCGGCTGCGAGCTCGAAGAGCGCATCTTGGTGCTCAAAGACAACGTCGACGACCCGCTCATCGTGTACCGCTTCACCGGCGCCGGCTTGGCACCGATCCAACCAGCCGGCTACCAACCCGGCGACGGCGCGCTCACCGACGCAGGCGGCGCCGCGCTCAACGTGACGCTTGACGGGCTCACGCTTGCGGGTGAGCGCGCGATCGTGGTTGGCAACGGCACGCTCGCAGCCATCGACCTCGCCACCTTCACGCAGCTCAACATGCGCGGTGCTGAAAAAGTCGTCACGCAGTTGTCGACGAGCGCCCGCGCCGTGTTTGCGTCGGACGGCTATTTTGTGACGTTCGGTTTCGGCGTTGATGCCGCCGACCGGCAAGCGGCGTTTGACGCCCCCGTCAGTGTCGGCGGCGGCTCGTACCACGACGCGATCTCGTTTGTGGCCGACGGTCTGTTCAACATGGTGGGCGTCGAGGAAAGTGGCTATCGCATCTTCACCACCACGGGCGCGGGCTTTCCGCTCTCTGGGTTGACCATCTCAGACAGCGCGCGCTTTGGCGACTACGGCCCATCGAGCTTTCCGCGCGGCATCGCGTACGACGCCACCAGCGGCACGCTCGCGGTTGGCAACAGCGGCAGCGTGGTGTTGTCCAAAAGCGCCGACAGCTTCAACCCGCCAGCGGCCAACACCGACTGGCCAGTCCCCGCCGGCGACCCAACAGCCATCGGTGCGCGCGACGGATTTTTGTACATCGCGACCTCAAGCGGGCAGCAGAATTTGTTTTTGGTGGACGTGCGCGCCGGTGCCAGCAGCACCGTCAACGCGACGCGCTTTGACACCACATCGCCGCTGCCGCTCAACGTCGTGGTCGGTTGCAACCGCGTGGTGGTGCTCGCGCAAAGTCGCCTGTACGCGTTTAGCAGCGACCTGAACCAAGCCCTCGGTGTCGTCGACGTTTCGGGTGCGCGCAACATGGTGTTGTCGACGCGAACGGCGCTGGGCCTCAACGAATGAATCAGCACCGCCCCCAGCACCGCCGCGATCCCGCTGCCGTCATCAGGTGCACGCCGTGAAACTGACGCGAAAAACCACCGCGTCGCACGTGCACGTTGCAGCCAAGGGCGCCGCGACGACGCCAGCCGCCGCAGTCGAGGTCGCGCCGACTGCCACACCAACGGCAAGCGTGTCGGCTGCCGGTCGCCCGCGGCCAGCCGCCCAAGCGACCGAGCTCGCGGCGCACGCCCAGCGTCGTGGGGTCGCGAGCGCCGGCGTTGCCGTCAGCGTAGTGGTCGACGCCATCGTCGCGGCCGAACTTGCCGAGGGTCAAGCGCTCGACGTGCGTGTGACGCCGACCGACATGCAACGCGCCGTGGGGCGGGCGGCGCAGGCGCTGGTGATGCAGCCGCACCGTCAGTCGGCGCTGTTTGGCTTTACCCGCGTGGTCGATCGCAAACTGCAACTGACGGGCGCGCTGTTGCAGCACCTGTGCGCTCAGCTCGATAGCGCGCAGTTGACCGCGGCCATCGCGAGCGGCCCACCTTCGGGCGAGTGGGTGTGGGCGGCGCCGACAACGCCGCTGCAGCTGGTGGCGTCGTTGGTGCGACAGATCGTGCGCGGCGGCGGTGCCTCTCGACAGATCGTCATGTCGCCTGAGGTGCACGCGTGGTTTGACAGCGCGATCGCGGCAGCACTTCACCTCGAAGGCGCATCGATGACAACGGCGATGGGCGGTGCGGGAGCGTTCGCGGCGAATCTAGCGCAGACGCTCGACAACGTGGACGCGCGGTTTTTTTCCAGCGCACCGTTGCCGCAAGCCATCGCGGATCGGTTCGCTCCCGGCGTCCGTGTTGTCGACGGTGGCGGCATCACCCGCAAGCTGGCGTCCTTCATCAACGACGCGCCGGCGCGCATCAACACCGCGGTGGAATACCGCGAAGCGATGGCGTTTGAGGTCGCCAACGTCACCCAGCTTGACGTCGGTGGCGTGCTGCTCCCGTTGGTTGCATCGGGCTCCGGGCGCGTGATCTTGGGGACGCAAGCCAAAGACATCAAGCCCGGTTTTGACGACGTCACCGACGACAGTTTGCGCACCATCGCGAGCCAGACGGATCTATTTTTTAACGTCGGCGCGCACTACTTAACGCAGGGCACCCACGACGAGGCCAAGGCCAGCGCCGCCGCCCTCGCGCGCAGCTTCGACGTCATGCACGCGCAACACCCAGCGCTGTTGATCCACATGCAATACGTCACAGCCAAGGCGCCCGACAACGAGGCCACGGTGTTACGCGAGCTGCGCGGGCACATTGATTCGTTCGCGCTCAACGCCGTCGAGGTGGCACCGCTCGTCGCCACGCTCAACACCGCACGGCTCACGGCGCTGCACATCGACGCCGACACGCCGCACAGCGCGGCAGAAGATCCCGAGCATATGCTCGCGGGCGCGCTGGCCATCGTCGACGCGCTCAAACTGCGGCGAGTGCACCTGCACGGATTTGACGGCGATCTAGTGGTCGCCGACGCCGACGTGGTCGGTGGCGCAGACCCGCAGCGCCAGCGCCTGGCGTTATTGCGGGCACGCCAACTCGCCAGCAACAAAGCCGCCAACCCCTCGGGTGAAATCAAAGCGGTGGATGACGTGTGGTCGGTGCCGGCGTTGGTGATGGGGTGCGGTTTGGCCGCGCTGCACCGTTTCGCGGATGTCGTCGCGCACCGTTACGCGCTCACCGATGCCCAGCGCGATGGCGTTGTGCGCGATTGGTATTTCGTCGACCCCGCCACGCAACGCACCATTCACTTCGTGCCGACGCGTGGCATCCACGAGCGCAGCGGCGGCACCGTGAGCTTGGGCGATACCATCGACGCAGCAGCGCTGATGTTCGCGCTCAAACCAAAGGCGCGCGGGCATTTGCAACAGGGGGCCGTGCCGATGTCGTTTGGCTCTCGGGGCCGCTAGCGCAAGCGCGCGCGGTTGGCCCAGCCCACAGCACGGCTGCACACGGCTACACACGGCTACACACGGCTGCACACGATGCGCCAGATGTAATAGGTTCACAGCATGGCCGAGTTGAAGAGGCAGATCACCATCATCAATGACCTCGGGCTGCACGCGCGTGCGGCCGCGAAACTCGTGCAGCTCGCTAATAAATTCCCGGTCGAAGTCACCATCTCGCGCGATGACATGGACGTGAACGCGAAGTCGATCATGGGTGTGTTGATGTTGGCAGCGGCGGAAGGGACCGATCTGGTGTTCACTTGCGTCGGCGATGACGGCGTCATTGTCGAGGCTATGGACGCCATGTTCGCGCTCATCAACGGGCGCTTTGGGGAGGACCGCTGAGCCATCGCATGCTCAACGGCATTGGTGTGTCGCCCGGCGTGGCGTTTGGGCAAGTGCACCTTGTGGATCGCCGCAAGGTCCGTCAGCCCAAACACCACATCACCGCCGACCACGTTCCGTTTGAATTGACGCGCTTCGAGCACGGCGTGGCCGAAGCCAAGCTGGCGCTGGTCATGCTTAAAGAGCGCGCGCCCGACCACGCGGCGATTTTGGATGCGCATTTGTTGATGATGGAAGATCCGCTGCTGCTTGATGGGGCGCGCACCGCCATCCGCGACGAGCACAAGTGCGCCGAGTGGGCGCTGCGCAGCACTGTGCAAGACATCCGCAAAAGCTTTGATGCGCTCGGTGACGCGTACTTCCGCGAACGCCGCAGCGATATTGATTTTGTCGGCGATCGCATCTTGTCGGCGATCGCACAGACCGATCCAGGCAAGCTCGACGCGCTGCCCGATGATGCCGTCGTCGTCGCGCACGACCTGTCACCCGCCGACACCATCGCGTTGTCTAAGCGGCGCGTGCGCGCGTTCGTGACGGAGGTAGGCGGCGCCACCAGCCACACGGCAATTTTGGCGCGCGCGCTCGACATCCCAGCCGTGGTGGGATGCGCTGGCGTGCTTGAGATTGCTGGCGCCGGTGACCGCATCATCGTCGACGGTAGCTCTGGTGAAGTGACGCTCGAGCCCCAAGAGCAAGACGTGGTGCACTACCGCGAGATCGCAGCCACGCGCGCCCACGTTTTTCAGTCGTTGGTGCGTGAGGCAAAGTTGCCCGCGCAGACCGTTGACGGCCACAGCGTCGCGCTGTTGGCGAACGTGGAGATCCCCGACGAAATTCCAGCGGCACTGCGCGCCGGTGCCGCCGGCATCGGATTGTACCGCAGCGAATTTTTGTACATCAACCGCACGGATCTCCCCAGCGAAGAGGACCACGCCGGCGTCTGTCGCGCGATCTTAGACGGCATCGGCAGCTACCCAGCGACGTTGCGCACTTTCGACATCGGGTCTGACAAACTCGCCGCCGCCGTGCGTCTGCCGCGCGAGCACAACCCGGCGCTGGGATTGCGTGCGTGCCGCTTGGGGCTCGCGCGACCCGAGATGTTGCGCACGCAGCTGCGCGGCATGGTTCGCGCTATCTCTGAGCGCAAACGCGGCTCGATCTTGTTGCCGATGATCGGCAGCGTCGACGAACTGCTCGCCGTCAAGGCGATCTTTGCGCAGGAGTGCGATCGCCTGCGCACTGTTGGTGTCGACGTGTGGGACGGCATCTTGCTGGGCGTGATGATCGAACTGCCGGCCGCCGTGTGGATCGCTGAGGAACTCGCCCAAGAGGCTGACTTCTTCTCCGTCGGCACCAACGATTTGATTCAGTACATGCTCGCGGTCGATCGCGGCAACGAGCAAGTCGCGCATTTGTATCAGCCGCTGCATCCTGCGGTCTTGCGTGCGTTACGCCGGGTCGTCGACGTGGCGCGCGCCGCAGGCATCCCCGTGGGGTTGTGTGGAGAAAGCGCCGCGGATCCCGGCTTGGTGCCCGTCACCGTCGGCTTGGGCTTTCATTCGCTGTCGATGCCGAGCTTGGCCATCCCGCGCGTGCGTTGGGTGCTGCGTCGCTTGCGCCACGACAAGATGCGCGATCTCGTGGATTTGTTGGTGCGTCAAAAACGCCAAAGTGACGTCGAACATCTGGTGTCAGAGGCGCTCAAGGAGGCGGTTCCGGACGCTATCGAATTGTTGCGGCAGGCGTCTGGCTAAGGTGGGTCGCGCGCGTCGCACGCCTTTGTTCATCTGCCAAGGTCAGTGAAAGTTTTCGTACGCGCGCGGCACCGTCGTCGCTGAGGGGAGACTCCAACATGGCTATCGATGTTGTCGATGTTGTCGATGTTCCGCATGGCTCAAGCGAGGACACGCAGCTGATGTGGCTGGCGCGCGCGCAATCGGTCCATCGCTAACTGCGCCCTCACCTGACCAGCGACTACGCCGACGCCATGCGCCGCGTGTTCGTCGGTGGTGGTCGCATGTGCGTCGCGGTTCAAGGAGCCCGGGTCGTTGGTGTGGCCGTGTACCGCGTTTACGAAAACACCGCGGACGGCATGCAGATGTACGTCGATGATCTCGTCACGGACGAACATCTGCGCAGTCGTGGCGTCGGCGCGGCGCTGCTCGCGCATCTGCAAACGGTGGCGCGCAGCAGTTTCTGCCTGGCCTTGACGCTCGACTCGGGCGTGCAGCGCGCCGGAGCCCACAAGTTCTATTTTCGCGAAGGCTTGAGCGTCAACGCCTTTCACTTCTTCAAAAGATTGTAGGCCGGCATGTTGGTCACGCAGATCGTGTTTGACGACTTCACCGACATCGACGTGTTTTTAGCTTGGGACTTGCTCAACCGCGTCCACCGACCCGATTGGCAGGTGCGCTTGCTCGGCACACGCCCCCACCACGTCAGCCGCGCGGGGCTGTCGATCGCGATGCACGGCGACATCGAACAAGCCACACACGCCGACGCCGTGCTGTTTGCCAGCGGCGCCGCGACGCGCACTTTGTACAAAGACGCCGCCTACCTGGCGCGCTTTTCGTTAGATCCCGCGCGACAACGCATCGGCGCCGTCTGCTCGGGGGCGCTGTTGCTTGCAGGCCTGGGGCTATTGCGAGGCAAGCGCGCCACCACCTACCCCACCACGACTGCGTTGCTGGCTGACGAGGGTGTCGACGTCGTGGACCAGGCGTTTGTATGCGACGGCAACATCGCCACCGCCGCCGCATGCCTCGCCGGCGTTGATCTCGCAGGCTGGGTCATCGCGTCACTGTTAGGCGACGCACAGCGTGACGCTGTCTTGGCGCAAGTGCAGCGCGTCGGCAGCGCGTGATACGCGCGAGCCGTGAGCGACTTGCGCGCGGCACCTCACCCCGCGCCGTTGCCGCCGGGTTCCCACCACACGCCGCCGAGGCTGCGATCCTCACGCAGGCGCAACAGCGTCTTCATGTTGGGTTCGTATTGGTTGCCAAACAACAGTCCCGCCAACGCCGGTGCGGACAGATTCCAGTTGTCGCCAATTCCACCCTCCGCCCAGTGGTGGCCCGCGTGCGTGCGCGCCAACTTGCTGGCCCACTCGCTTTTCATCAGCATGCGCAACAGTGGACTTTTAAGCTGCGCAATGTTGTCCGCTGGTTCGTGCACGAGGGGGTGCGTCACTGCGGGCCCACCCGGCATCAACGCTGACGTCGCCCACAACGTGGCGAAAAACGCGACCGGCACGCCGAGCGCTGCCCCAAGCGCGCTTGCGCCGAGATACAGCGGCGATTGCGCGATCCACCACGCAGCGATTTCTTTGGGCGGCAGCTTGAGACCGTAGCTGCTGTCGTGCAGAGCTTTTTGCGCCGCCGGTTCCTCCGTGCGCGCGATCTTGCTGTCGAGCCGTGCGCGGTCCTCGGCGCTGGCAAACTGCACCGAAAAGCCCGACGCACCGTATGTTGGACCATGGTGAAAGCGATGGTGTCGTGCACCTCTGTCTAAAAATGGTGCGATGGGTCCGAGATAATCTTTATACCATTGAATCTGCGTGGGTGTCGCATGATACACATACTGATGCAGCAAGCTCTCAGCTGCCGACCAGGTGGCAACACCCGCGAGCAGGCCGGCAACGCCAGCGCCACCTGTGGTTGCAAAAGCGACGGCCAGCGCGACCAACGCGACGAGATCCGTTGATCCTAAAACATAGTCATCGAGAGGTGCTAGGTTTTCAATGGCCTGTTGCTTTGCATGCTTCGGATTGCGCGTCACGTCTTGAAAAGCGGCAGAGTGAAAGGCGCGCGCTTGCGCACCCGCCTGACGCAGCACGTCGTGGGGAAGCCGTTGAAACGCCACGTTGGCATCGTGGGCCGTGCCGCACAGCGACGCCGCGCTGGCGGCGAGCACGGTGGTGAGCGTGGCGCGCAAGTCGGCGGCATCGCCATGTGCGTCGAGGATGCCGGCGCGCACAACAAACAACACGGCGCTGTGCTCCACCACGCTTAGCGGTTGCAAGCGCTGGCGCTCAGCGATGCCGCTCACCCACGCGGTAAACGCTGCTGTGACCTCCGCTGTGGCCTTGCTTTTGTCGACGCCACCGAGCGTGAGCGCATCGCGTAGGGCTGCGGCAGCCGCGTCGTTGTAGGCGCGCAGCTGTGCTGCGGCTTTCGCATCGAGCGTGGGCGGCACAAAACTTTTCGCGAACGCCACCGGCGCGCGCAACGCTGCTGCGAATTCCCCGCGCGACACCTGCTTCGCAGCGTTGAGCACCGCCCCTGCCGCAGCGCTGAACTTATGTTTCGCGTGTGCAGCCAACACCGGGAGCTGCGGGTTGTTGGCGATAAACGTGCCGTAGCGATGCACGAGCTCGGCCGTAAACGCGGCGATTTGGGCCGGGTGCGCGATGTCAGGCCGCGCGCGATCCACCGCAGCGCTCACATCGACGCGCGCAAACGGCCGCGTCGCGACGTCAGCCTCCACCGGCGGCGTCAGCGGCGCGGTCGCGCCCGCAGTCACGACGTCACCAGCGTTTTTGCGCCTCAAGCTTGTGGCGGTGGCAGGTGTGCTGATGGCGCGCGTCATAAAAGCTCGTCGCTATTTTTGCGGGTGAAACGCTGCACGTCAACGTCTACGCCTCGGAGGTGAACGAGGCTTTGGTGACGGGCGCGGTCGCCGATCGCAGCGCACGCAGAGACTGACGGTCGGTCATTGTTCGGATAGTCTTTGGCCGCGCACCCGTCAGCCTTTGCTAATGCCCCGAGGTTTTGCATGCTCTTGAGTCTGTCTGTGCTGTTCGCAGCAATCGCGCCCCTCGCTCCTTTTGCTGCACCCATTGCTGCACCCATTGCGTCACTGCGCGCGGGCGACGTCGTGTACGGCACGTCGACAATCGACGGCACGCAAACCGAGGTGTGGGCGGTATCGTGCACCGGTGAGCGCCGCGTGCTCGCGACCCTCGCGCACCGCCACGGCGTGATGCCGCACGGCATCGTGCACGACGGCGCGCTGCTCAACACGGTGCAGCTGCTCGACGATCAGGGTGCCTACGTGCAGTCCACGCCGCTTGACGCGCGCGCGGCGACCACAGCGCTCGGCCGGCACGCCATCGCGTCGCAGGCACCAACGCTGAGTGTGTCGGGCTCGGTGTTGTACGTGCAACAGCAAGCCGAAGGACGCTTCGCAATCGCGCAAGCCGACCGCAGCACACCGTTGGTGCAGGACATCGCGGCTGCGTGGCTGACACCGGTGCGCGGCAGCGCGTCGATGTTTTTGTTGGTGGGGGATCATGGCGCCGCGTCGCAGATCGTCGAAGTGCGCGACCACAGGCTGCTGACGCGCTTCACGTTGCCAAAGACGGCGGGCGTGTACCGCTCGCCAGCGCGTTTGGGTACATCGTTTGTCATCGAGCGCACCCACAGTGGACGGTCGGTGCTGGTGGATGCGCGCAATAACGTCGCACTGCTCGACGGTCTGCCGGGCCTGTCGCCAGCGACGTGCGACGACAAGCACGTGGCGGTCGGTGGCGGAGGCAAGATGGCGACGGTGGTGGTGCTGGCGGCCGACGGTGCCACGCGCACACTCACGCTCGGTCGTGCCGGCATCGCATCGCCGCGCGCTTGTAGCGTCGTCGACGGCGAAACCATCGCTGTTGTGTGGGTCGATCGCGGAGCCGCACTGGCGGGCGAGCTGTGGCGCGTGTCCGACACCGGCAACGCGCTGCTCGCCTCGCAAGCAGCCGCCTACGAGGTCTACGGTGTCGTCCCCTCAGCAGGCGTGCGCGACGGAGGTGCGCGATGATCGCCCTGTTGGCATCGCTCGTGGTCGCGCAGTGTAACGGCTCGGCGTGCCCAAACCCGTGTTTGAACTGCACGTACCAACCGGAGTCCGGGCAAAACGAAACCGTCGACGGCTGGCGCACGCTGTTTTCTGACATTGCGCAACGCGGTGGCGCCGGCGATTTGCCGGCCATCTCGCAAGTGGAAGTGGGCGTCGACCGCACGGCCACCCCCGCGCCATTTCCGTGCCGTTTGTTGCCGGCCATCGGCGTGACGGAATCCAGCGTGCTGCAGTTTTGCGAGGCCACCGACCTCACGGTGATCTCGTTTGACTGCGGCTTTGGCGTCATGCAGGTGACCAGCGGCGCCGCCAGCTACCCCGGCATCCAAACGCGCGCCGACATCAACATCGCGGCGGGTGCGGACATTCTCGCGGAGAAGTGGGACAGCGAGGGCAACTTTGGTGGGCCCATCGGTGACAGTGATGCCGCCTTCGTCGAGAGCTGGTACTTCGCAGTGTGGGCCTACAACGGCTTCGTGTACTCAAACAACCCCAACAACCCCGACCACCCCGCCAACCGTCCGCCGTTTAATGGGCCAGGGTCGCTCTCGCGCGGCAGCTATCCGTACCAAGAAATTGTCTGGGGCTATTTGCGCAACCCGATCGATAAAGACGGCGAGCAACTGTACGCTGCACTCGAGGTCACGTACCCAAACAACGACGACATCCCGAACCAATCGGGCTTGTTCTCCGTCGGCGCACCGCTGCCGCAACCCGCGCACACGGACCCATGCGTCGAAGTGTGTCCGCCGTCGGGGTGCCCACCGCAAGATCAACGCGAACTGCTGCTCGACGATCTCGACGCCACCTTTGTACTCACCGGAGACGCAGCACTCATCACCGACGGCGGCTTTCGCGGCCAGTACCGTTCAACGGTGTTAGCACCTCAAGGTGCACCGACGGTGTTTGGCCATTTCGAAGGCATCGCACCGTCGTCGGGCACGTTTGACGTCGGCATGTATGTACCGCTGGGGCCCGCCGACAGCGAAGACGCACGCGTGCGAGTCACCGCGCGCGGCGGCGTCACGACCTTTTCGCAAAACCAAAACCAAAACGGCGGCTTTTTCGAAACCCTCGCTCAAGTGGCGCTGGTGCAAGGCGAGCGCGTCACCATTGACCTCGACAACGCGGGATCGGACACCGCCGCCACCCACAACCTTGGCATCGACGCGTTTCGACTGACGTGGCGTGGCGACGGTAGCGCCGGCTCCGGCGACAGCTGCACGAACTCCGTGCAATGCGCGGGTGACGCCGTGTGCGTCAGCGGCATCTGCACGGGCGGCTGCGAGAGCGCGGGATGCGACGCCGCCGAACGCTGCGAGAGCTTCACGGGCTTGTGCGTCGCTGAAGGCGAAGGCGAAGGCGAAGGTGAAGGTGAAGGTGAAGGTGAAGGTGAAGGTGAAGGGACGCCGCGCGTGTATCTCGAAACGCCTGCGGGGGGCTGCACGTGTGCGTCGTCGTCAATAGCGTTGCCGTCGTCGGTGTTGCTGCTGCAGTTCGTCGCACGCCGCGCCCGACGCCGTGACACCAGATCGTGACATCAGATCGTGACACGCACGCGTCAGTCGCCAGGGAGCTCGAGCTTGCGCGCAGCGGTCTGCTTCGGCGTCGCTTAGTAGCCCGTCCACTCCCAAAACAGCTCCGAGATCTCGCGCAGTGGCCTGCCGGTGGCATCGAAGTACATCGATGCTGACGCTTCCCACGACACGTCGGCATCGGGCTCAACGCCAGCCGCGACAGCCGCCGCGTTGTTTGGGTAGTAGCTGGCGCGCATGCCGACGAAGTCTTCGTCTTCAGGGTCAGGCAGCGCACCACCGGGCTGCACGAAACGCACGCCGACAGCCAAGACCACGCCGGCTCGATCGGAGATCAAGGTGACGTTTGGCACCGGTGGACCGATGCGTGTCGCCATTTCGTTGTCGTCGTCGCTTTCGGGCAGGTGCTGGCTGGCGCTCGCGACAATATCCTCGACGATTTTGCGTTGTTCGTGCGCGAGCGTGTTGAGATCCACGCGCGTGGACCTGGTTGTGCCGCGCACGGCTTT
>JAYTVG010000545.1:0-1512 GCA_043744135.1 Deltaproteobacteria bacterium
ACGCGCGCGCGAAACACGGTGTCGACTTCAGCGATCAAGCCGACGCGCCGCGCGCACGCATCGGTCAGCGTCGGACAGTTGAGGCCCGCCGCTTGGCCCTCGGCGATCTGGGCCTCGGTTGCGCGCTTGTCTTTGACCGTTAACCCGCGCGCCGCCAGCTCGTCGCGCACCGTGTCGTCGATGTCGTCGCGGGTTTTACTCAGCAGACCGCTGCCCTCCAGCGGCAATAGCGCCACACGCTCGGCGCGCGCCGGGCCGGTGACCAGCACCGATGTGAGCAAAGCCATAGTGACGAGCGCGCGCATGCGGCATGGTCCCGGGTGTGAAAAACTGCGTCGGTGATGTCTGGGCGGTGATGTTTGGGCGTCTGTCGGCAGCGGCGTAAGGTCGGGTTTGTTGTGACGAGCGGTCCACAGGAAATCGCGCGGCGCGCTACAGTGCAATCGGGTCACGCCTTTGGTCGTGCGATCGAGTCGGTGAAGTCTGCCATCAACGTGCGATGAAACTAGTGGGATCTGCAAGTTGTCATGAGTGCATCACATCCCTCAGCAACACCCGACTCGCCGACGGCAGCGGACTCGGCGCTCAAAAGCGCGCACGATTTGCCGGAACCTCCACCCGAGGAATTTCCGCGTCGCTTTGGCGCGTACACGCTGGTGGCAGCTCTCGCCCGCGGCGGCATGGGCGAGGTGTTTTTGGGCAAAACCGGCGGCGTCGCGGGCATCGAAAAGCGCTGCGTGGTCAAGACCTTGCGTCCCCACCTCACCGACGACCGCGAATATGTCGCGCGCTTCGTCGACGAGGCCCGCATCGTGGTGCAGCTTGGACATCGCAACATTTGTCAGGTGTTTGACGTCGGTGTCGTGGGCGAGCGCTACTACCTCGCCATGGAGTACATCGCGGGGCGCGACCTGCGCACGCTGGCCACCCGCGCGCATGCCCAGCAAAAGCTCGACGCGGGCTTAGCTATCTACGTCGTCAACGAGGTGCTCGACGCGCTCGACTACGCCCACCGCCACGTCGATGCCGCCACTGGCAATCCGCTGTTGCTGGTGCACCGGGACATCTCGCCGCAAAACGTCATGGTGAGCTTTGACGGCGAGGTGAAGCTCATCGACTTCGGCTTGGCTGCGAGCGCGTTGAAGCTTGAGCAAACCCAGCCCAACGTCGTCATGGGCAAGCTCGCGTATATGGCGCCTGAACAAGTGCGCGGCGAAAAGGTCGACGGGCGCGCGGATCTCTTCGCTGCTGCCATCTGCTTGTACGAGATGTTGACGGGGGAGCGCTTTTACGACGGCCGCTCGCCGTACGAGATCTGGGGCCTGGCCGCGCAGGGCGGCTTTCGACCGCGTTTGTGGGAGCAGATCGAGCCTGAGCTGCGCACGATTTTGGACGAGGCGCTCGCGGGTCGCGTCGATGCGCGCTTCGCCACTTGCGGTGCGCTTCGCGATGCACTGCAAGCCCACCGCTACGCGCACGACTTGCGCGGTGACGCGCCGCAACTGCGCGCGC
>JAYTVG010000546.1:0-1512 GCA_043744135.1 Deltaproteobacteria bacterium
CGGGCTTCGTCGGGGCCGCCCCAGTACGACGCCAACTCGTGGTAGGTGGCGTCGAGCGTCAAAAACCGCAGCGCATACAAGGGCACCGACAAAAACGCCGTCGCGTGGTGTTCCGCCGCGCCGCCGACGGTCTCGCTGGCCATGGCGCGCAGGTTGCTGAAGTCGTGTTGGAGCTCATGCACCACGAGCGGCACATACAAAGGCACCGACAACACGACGCCGTACGCCACGTCGCGCAGCGAAATGCGTCGCCAATGCGGCAGCACCACGACGCTGATGGCCACCCACGCGACCGGTGCCGACATGTGCAACTGCGGCATCACCGCACACAACGGCACAAGCGCTATCGCGGCGCGCGACGCGGGTTGCGTGCACAGATGCGCCGCAGCCAAAAGCGCAAACAACTCCACCACCAACAACAGGTGCGGGTTCCAGGTTCGATCCGCGTACAGTGCGCTCCACGGCGCGCATGCCATCATCAACGACGCCACCAGCGCTGAACGTGGCGAAAACCACCAGCGCATCGCCCAAAAAAACACCGCGACGCTGAGCGCGCCGAGCAGCTCCGTGAAGGCGAACTGCGCTTGCGGTGTGGGCGACACCATCAGTGGCAGCGCCATCGCGTACAAAAAAGCCGGGCCCGGCAGCCGCGCGGCTCCGTCAGTGATCTGCGTCCCCAGCAGCGGCCACGCTTTACCCTCGACGATATCCATGCCGACCGCGTAAAACAGCGCCTCGTCGCCGCCAAAACGCGCGGTCGGCAGCAGCGCCAAGCGCAGCACGGCAGCCACGCTAAACACCGCGACCACCATCGCGATATCGCGATGACGGGGCGTCACCGCAGCCACCATACGCCGTACGCTTCACCAGCAACGTCAAACACCACGTGGGCACTAAGCGCGAGCAAACGCTGCTGCGCCTCAGCGGGAAGACGCGCGCGCTCACCTTCACTGAGCACCAACACGTCGACGCGCAGGTCGCGCAAGCTTTGCGGATCGAGGGTCGCGAGTGCGTGTAGCGCGAGGGTGCGTTCGCGTTGTTGTCGATCGCGGTCGAGCACGTAGCCACGCTCTGCTGCGCGCCAATCGGCGCCGACCACCAAAAAACCCAGTTGGTGAATGCTGGTGTCGGCGCTGAGCACGCGCGCGGTGCCGATGGCGTCGCCGGCCGCACGATCAAGCGCTACCGCCAACGCCGACGGTGGTTGCTCCGTGTAGCGAGCTGCGATGACGCCATTGCCAGGTCCCATGCGCAACAACCACAGCGCGCCGCTTGGAATCGTGATGGCCAACAGCAGCGCCGCCACCACCCGACTGCGATACGCGGCAAACGCGATGGTGTCGACGACGAGAACGTTAGACAAAAGCGCCGCCACCGCGAAAAATTTCACGATGTCCCAGCTGCGGGTGTAGTGCACGACAAGCGGCACCACCGTCGACAACACCGCAGCCACCAACAGCGAGAGTCGAAAGCTGTCCACGCGTTTGCGGTAGCGCAACAAGACCACAGGGA
>JAYTVG010000547.1:0-4783 GCA_043744135.1 Deltaproteobacteria bacterium
TGCTCACGTTGGCTTTGGAAGGCACCAGCGCCCAAACGCGCGCGCTGTTGCGCCAAAACATCGCGCAGGTGCACGCCCAAAAAGCGCAGGCCCTGCAAAAAAACGCGGACTGGGGGGCGGCGATGGCGGAGCTGGTGCTCGCCGAGGAGTTTGGCATCGCCCACGGCGACATCGACGCGCTCAAGGCGGTGGTCAACGGCCACCTCGCAGCCGGCGACCACGACCAAACGCGGTGCCAACGTCGCGACGCAGGCGCGGTGTTGTGCCTCAGCGTGCTCGCGCAAACGCTGCTGCGCGCGGGCGACGCAGTCGGCGCGTTGTCCGCCGCACGCCAAGCGATGGCGCTTGATGCGCACGACAAAAACGCGCGAGCGAGCCTGTTTTTCGCGCTACAACAACGCGCCAAAATCGAAGCGGATGCACAGCACTGCGTCGACAACGAACTGACGGCCACCGAGATGCAAACCGTCTCTGACAGCCTCGCGACGCCGTTTCAAAGCGCGCCGATGGTGGGCGCGTGCTGGGCGCAACTTGGAGCTGCGCACTACCAAGCGAAACGCTGGGACGAAGCCGCGCACGCCTTCGCGCGGGCACGGGTTTTTTTGCCGCGCGAGCAGGGTTTGGTGCTCAACGTCGCGCGCGTCGAGTTCAACCGCGCGCTCATCGACGCTCACGCGCTGCGCTGCGAAGACGCGCGTGTGCGCGGTCTGCGCGCGGTCGACAGCGACGTCACACTGCAAAGCACCGCCACCGCGATGTTGGAGGCGTGCGCAAACGATCGCGCGGTGGCGGCGGCGAAGCGCAAAGCTTGGGCCGACGCCGTGGTGGAGTTGCGGCGCGGCCTCAACGATGCGCCCGGCAGCGTGCTGCTCACGCGCAACCTGCAAGCCATGAGTGAAAATCTGTTGCGCGCGCTAGTGGCCCAACACCAATGCAGCGATGCCCGCGCGCTGTTGGACGACGTTGACGAGGCGAGGCGCGCGGCGCTGTTGGCGGCGCTCAACAGCTGCCGTTGAAGGTGCGCACGCGTGCTTGCCGGGCGTGGCGACGTGGCGCGCTGCGATCGCATTGCACGATTGGGCCGCCGTCCCCCGCGCGGCAGCAGCCAATCAGTGCGACGACGCGCTCACCAGGCTCGCGTGCAGCGCGAGCGCCAAGATGCCATAGCGGGCGCGGGCGCTCAGGGCTGGTTGGGTCAGCGTCACCGTGACGACGCTGGCTTTGCCCGGGTCGCCCGCGGAGATCCACATCTGCCCGCATGGTCGCAGCGTGTGCAGCTCGACCAGCGCGATGTGTTGCGTCGAAAACGCCGCCTCGCCGTGCATGCCCCACGCGCGCGCTGGGGCCCACCAAGTGTAGCTGTCGCGGACCGCACCGGGTGACGCTTGCGCGTAGCCCATTGAACTGCCGTCGTGATGCACGAGCGAGACCCCCACGTGGCCGAATTTCTCCGCGGCGTACAAGCGCACGCTCTCGCTGTCGTCGTTGGCGTCGGCGATGCGCCATTGTTCAAGCAGCACGTCAAGCAAGCGGGGTTTGACGCTTTGGCTGTGCAGCTGGGACGTCGCCGTGCCGAGGGTGACGCCGCTGGCATCGGTGAACGCGATGCGTCGCCCGGCAGCACCCGACACCTCGCTAGGACGCAGCACCCAGTGCAGTGCCGTCAACAACGCCGCCGCACTGTTGGCAAAAACCGGCGGGGCGGGTGCATCGCCGTCAACGCGTGAGGCCACGCCGAGCGCACGCTGTCGACGCGCCACAAGCGCTGGCACGGCCCGCCGCCGCACGGTGTCGAGGTGGGCAACCAAGCGACCGTCGGGCTCCACCAACTCGACGTGGTAGTAGCGCGCCGGATGGGCGCGCGCGCGCATGGGAGACAGCCGCAGCGGTCGGGCCACCACGACAGCGTCGCTGGAAAACGCTTCGCCCATTTTGTGGCGTACCGCTTGCGTTGGCGGCACAAAGCCAGTCCAGCGCAAGACGCGCTGCGTGCGCGGCAAGATCTCAGTCACCGGCCGCTTGAGCATGAGCGCAGCAGCCACCGCACCGGCAGCGCACCAGCCCAACCACGCGACGGGCGCCACACCGACGGCGCTTAGCATCAAGCCCAACGTCGACGCGGTCCCAAGCGCAAAGCGCCCAGCGCGAAACCAACGCGGCCGACGCTCCAAGGTGACCAACGCAGCGTTTGCTGGCGGCAAACTCGGCTTTACGACCACCGGCGCGGCGATGGGGATGGGCAGCGTGTAGCGCGCCGCGCTGATGCGTTCGAGCTCGCCGCGGTCTACCCACAGTGCCCCGCAACCAAAGCACAGATCGACCTGCGCCCCCTTCAACACCAGCGGCGAGGTTTTGCTGGCGCAGCTGACGCAGCTGAAACGTTGGCCCGCCACCAGCTCCGCCAGTTCGCGCAGCTGCTGCACGGTGTGGCCGAGCTCGTCAAACAACCGCTGCGCGCCCTCGGTCGCCAGCACCGCACCGCCACAGCGCGAGCAGACCGTCGACGACAATGGTCCGGCCACGTCCATACCAACCTTGCAGCGCAAGCAGTCCATCGCAGCCGACGCTAGTGCTGTCGTGGCGAAATTCGTAGGGCCATCGTGTCAACGCGACGCAGCCAGCCGCGTGTCGCGCGCCATCGCCCGCGCGCAGGCGGTGGCGGCACGCGGGCGACTACGGTGCCTTGAAGCCCGCTTTGGTGTGGCTGCCGTCGCAAAACGGCTTGTTGGCGGACTGTCCGCAGCGACACAAAAACACCTCGGGTTTGCTGGCCTCAATCACCTTGCCGGTCACATCAACTACCTCTGGTTGTCCATCGACCTTCAACGGACCGTTGGGCAGCACTGTCACTTTGCTCATGGGAACTCCTGTGGTGGCGCGAGGTGCGCGAGCTAAGTGGACTAGCGTCCGTTTTCGCGCGGTGCAATACCGTCGGGCCCGACAGCAGCTGAAACCAACAGGCGCTTAGACGTGTGGGTAGTGTGACAGGGCGAGGCGCGTGCCATCGGGGTCGCGCACGTACAGCGTGAAGGCGGTGCTGTGCACCACCACCACACCCGCTTGTGCCAGATGCTGTTGCCACGCGCTGCGGTCGTTTGTGTGGATGGCGAGCGCCAGCAGATGCAAGCCCTTTGCAGCTGAGTTAAACGGCACCTCGACGTCGTCACCGGGCGAGAGCTCAAGCATCACGAGGGTGGTGCCAAGCTGCACCCACAACGCATGATCTTGCGTGCGCACCAGCGGCAGGCCGAGCACACCTTGATAAAACGCGCGGCTGCGCTGCAGGTCTTTCACTTGAATCGCGACGTGGTGCACGTGCAGCAGCGGCGGGGGTGGTGACGTAGGGCTCATGTCATACCGATCGCGTGGGCTACGCGCGCAGCAAGCGGTGAATCTGTTCTTCCATCAAGCGATGGTCCACCAGGTCAAAGCCCTCGTTTCGTTGCACGATCATGCCGTCTTGATCGAGCAGCACCGTCGTGGGCAGCGACTGCACCTTAAAGCGCGCACTGACCTCGCTGTGCGCATCCCAGGCGATGGCAAAGCGCGGCCGCATCGACGCCCAAAAACGCCGGCCCGCCAGCGCGTCGCTGTCGACGCAGATGCCGAGCATCTCGAGGCCGTCTTTTTGGTACGTTCGGTACAGCTGGTCGAGGTGCGCAAACGCTTGCCGACACGGGCCACACCAACTCGCCCAAAAATCGATGAGCGTGACGTGGCCCAGCACGGCGGGTGGCGTGACCTTGCCGCCATCAAACGCGGTCAGTCCCGAAAACAGCGGCTTGGTCGGGTCGACGGCCGCGGCAGTGGTCGCGCAGGCGCTTAAGGCGAGGCCCCCGACGGCACTGCCCGCGCCTGCACTGCCCGCAACAGCAGCCGCTGCAGCCACGAAGTCACGACGTCGCATGTGTGGCTTTTTTGTCCATGCGCTCAGCGAAAGCCGCGAGCAAACGCTCGTGGATGCCGCCAAACGCGCCGTTTGACATGCACAACACCACGGCGCCGGCGGGACAATCGCGCGCCGCGATGCGGACGATTTCGTCGAGGCTGGCGCAGGCGGTCGCCGCATGTCCACGCGCGCTAACGTCGGCGGCGAGCAGGCCGACGTCAAGCGCCACGGCAGGGTCAAGCGCGCGGCCGGGCGGCGCCAACAGCACGCGGTCGGCGACGTCAAACGCGCGCGCGTAGTCGTCTTGGAAAATCTTGCGGCACGACGTCGCAGAGCGCGGCTCAAACAACGCCCACAGCGGTCGGGAGCCGTAGCGCTTGCGGGCGCCCTCAAGCGTGGTCTTCACCGCGGTCGGGTGGTGCGCGAAGTCGTCGACGACGGTGACGCCGTCCGCTTCACCGCGCACTTCCATGCGCCGCTTGACGCCCGGGAAGGTCTCAAAGCCAAGTGCGATCTCGTCGTGCACCAAACCAAGCCCGAGCAAAGTCGCGTAGGCCCCCAGCGCGTTGAGCACATTGTGGCGCCCCGACAACGGCACAAACACTTCGCCTTCGTCACCACCCATGCCCGACACCATGCCGCCTTGATGGGCGCCGACGGTGATGGTGAAGCGTACGCCGCGCTCATCTTCGACGACGTCTTTGGCGTCGTAGCCGCCGCCCCGTCCGTAGGTGGTGACGCGCGCGTGCACCAGCGCCTGCGCGCGAGCACGCATCAGGTGTTTTTCTTCCGCGCACAACACGATGTGGCCGTCCGCCGGCACCAGCCCCATCAGCTCCGTGAAGCGCGCGGCGATGGCGTCGACGTTTGGGTAGATGTCGGCGTGGTCGTATT
>JAYTVG010000548.1:0-4781 GCA_043744135.1 Deltaproteobacteria bacterium
TTCCTCTATGTGACTGAGCACCGCAGCGACCGACAACGCCAGCGACCCGCACAGCGCGTCAGCGGGGGTGGGGGTTTGTGAGTGATTTGTTGGCGTTCCTCGCACTCGGCTTCCACCCTGGCACGCGCGAGCCTGCGCTAGTGGCGGCACCGTCATCGACAAACGGGCTCGCGACCGGCGCGACGATGCGCTCGATCTTGGCGGCGCTGCGCAGCGTATCGATCAGCGTGTCGACGTTTTGCATCAACACCTTGGTGTGCTCGCGCTGGCCGAGCGCGGACTTCACCTCGTCAAACGTGCGGGTGTGGCCAATGTTAACACCCTGTCCGTACAGCACGTGGTAACCGCGCGCCGTGCGCACCGGCGCGCTGAGCGTGTCGGGCGCGAGCTTAAACGCAGCCGCTTCAAGCTCGGGCATCAAGTCGCCTTTTTGAAAGGTGCCGAGGTCGCCTTTGGTCTTTTTCGCCGATGCGTCGTCGCTGACCTCTTGCGCTTTCGTCATGAACGCATCGCGGCCCTTGCCTTTGAGCTCAGCACGCAGCGCGGTGGCTTTTGCGAGCGCCGCTTTGACGTCGGCGGCGGGTGCGTCTTTGTCGAGCTTGACGAGGATGTGGCTGACGGAAGCGGTGGTCGCAACCACCATCATCGCCGCGTTGTCGTCGTAGATTTTTTTGAGCGCGGCGTCGGTGGGCGCAGGCAACCCGGCGTCGATGGACTTAAGCAACCGCCCGACAGCGACGTCGGACTGCAACTCGGCTTGAAACGTCGTCTCGTCGGTGCCCAATTCTTTAAGCGCGTCGGCGAAGGTCTTGCCGGCGGGCAACGTCTTGATGAGGCGCTCGCGGTCCTCTTTGCTGGCGGCTTGCGCCTCATCAAGTGTGGGGTACAGCCCGCGCTTTTTCGCCTCGCCCGCGAGGAGCTGCCGCTCGATGAGTTTTTCGTACGCGGGCTTTTCAAACGCCTCGCGCGCGCGGTCGTCGACCATCGCGGGCGGGATGCCGGCCGCTAGCGCACTTTGGGTGATCGCGGAGACCAGCTGGCGCTTTTTGTACACCACGCCATCGACCGACAAGATCGGCGCGTCATCCGCCAGTGCTGCGATAAGCGATCGCGACGCAGCGCCGTGCACGGTGCCGTGTGGGTTGTCTGCGCCATCACGCGCCGGGCCGACGTCGTTTATCGACAGCCCACCGTCAGCGGCCACAGCGCCTGCGTCGACAGCGCCAATGTTGGTGCGGTCGCACGCGAGGGGCGCGCACAGCGTGATGGCGATGAGCAAGCGTTTCGTCGAGGAGGACAACAGTGCGTCAAAGTGTGGCATGGATGCTTTCGGTTAGGGCGTGAGGCTGTCGTCATCGTCGGGCAAATACAGTCGCAGCAAACGCGCGCCCCCAGCGTCGTCAAACGCGAGATGCGCTACTGCTGCGGTCGCAAACGAGGCGAACTCAACACCAAGCTGCGCCGCGAGCGCGGGCAACAGCGGCAGATGCGACACCAGCAACAAGCGAGCGGGCGCCGCGCTGTCGAGGTGAACACGCACCGCCGCGCTGGCGCGCGCGGCCGACGCATCGGGCACCAACGCCGGCACAACGTGAATCGCGCAGCCAAACGACGCGTGAAGGAGGGCGGCCGTTTGCGTCGTACGCAGGTACGGGGAGTGCCAGATGAGGGCGGGCACCAAGTGAGCGGTCTTGAGTTGCGTTGCGATGCGGGCTGCCTGCGTGCAGCCATGCGGCGTGAGTTCGCGCATGGCGTCGCCCCCTGGCGCGTCAGCGACCGCACGACCGTGGCGCATCAACAACACGTCCCGCATTGCGCGCACGGTGGCAAACTCGCACGCTTTGCGCCAGCACCATGCACAACCCTTCCGCCTTCGCTTTGTTTTGTGCCTACCACTTGGGCCTGGACGTCAAGCGCCCCGACCGCGTGCGCCATATGAACGCACACGACGTCGCGCGGGTGGTCGGCATCGACGTCGACGCCGTCAGCGATGCACTGCACGCAACGGGCTTAGACGCAGCACAGATGATGGCGCGCGATTTCGATCTCGTCGGTGCGCGCATGGACCTTGAGGTGTCACCACCCGGCGTCGACTTGTTGTCGTTGGCGCAGATGCATTGGGAGCTGTACCAACGTGCGCCGGTGCGGACGCGGGATTGGCAGCGCGAGCTCGACGACGACGCGCGTCAAAACGCCATCACGTTTGGCGCACGCATCGCCAACGACGACGACGGCAATCAATAGCGCGCGCTTAGTGCTTCACGCTGGGCACCGCGACCACCGACCCCTCCTCAGACGACGACGCCAACATCGGCACGTTTTGCTCATCAAACAGCCGCTGCTTTTTGTCCCAGCGCTTGGCCTGCGCGAGCGCCACCAAGCCGCGCGCGAGCAGGCCGCCGGCCGCGGGGATGGCGCCGATGGCGAGCAGCTTCGTCAACGTGAGCGGCAGGACCAACAACAACAGCGCGCCGACCACTGCGGGCGTGCCGATGATCACCCAGCGTACCCCTTCACGTCGAGACGCACGCGCGGCTCCCCGAGGAGGTGCGTCGATGCGGCCACGCTTGCCGGTCGCGAGGTCGTATCCGCAAAACGTGCAGCGACGTGCGGCCGCTTCGAGCTGATCGTCACACACGGCGCAATTCATCGTATCGTGCGCTCGCGTTAAAACGCTGCGAGCTCTTTCATTGCTGCGTAGACATCTTCAGGTTGCGGCAAGATCTCTTCTTCGAGATCCCAGTTGTACGGGACCGGCGTGTCCTCGGCCGCCAAGCGGCGCACCGGCCCGTCGAGCACAGTAAAGCAGCGCTCGCCAATCTCAGCGGCGACCTCGGCACCAAAGCCAACAAAGCGCATGTCCTCGTGCATCACCAAACACTTGCCGGTCTTGGTCACCGACGCCACGCACGTGTCCCAGTCGATGGGGTTGAGCGTGCGCAAGTCCACCACCTCGCAGTGGGTGCCCTCGTCGGCGAGTTTGTCGGCCGCTTGTAGCGCGCGCTGCACCATGGCGCCGTAGGTGATGACGGTGAGGTCGGTGCCTTCGCGGCGCACAGCGGCCTTGCCAAACGGCAGCACCCAGTCGGGGTCCGTGGGCAGCTGGCTTTTGGCGTGCGCTTGGCGGTACAGGCCCTTGTGCTCCAAAAACAGCACCGGGTCATGGCCTCGGATGGCGGCCTTCAACAAACCGTACGCGTCGATCGCCGTGCACGGCAACGCCACCTTCAGCCCCGGGATGTGCGTGAAGAAGCTCTCGATATTTTGCGAGTGGCACAGCGACCCGTGGATATAGCCACCGACGGGAATGCGAATCACCGCGGGGCAGTTCCACGCGTTGTTGCTGCGGTAGCGCACGGTGGCGAGTTCGTTTCGGATCTGCATCATCGCAGTCCACACGTAGTCACCAAACTGAATCTCGGGCACCGGCTTGTAGCCGCGCATCGACAGGCCGATGGCGACGCCGACGATCGAGCTTTCAGCGAGCGGTGAGTTAAAGCAGCGCGCTTCACCGAATTGCTTCGTCAAGCCGCGCGTCGCCGTGAACACGCCGCCTTTGTCGCCCGCCACATCTTCGCCGAACACCAGCACGTCGGCGTTGTGCTGCATCTCTTCGGCGAGCGCGCGGTTGATGGCGTCGACGAGCACGATGCCTTCACCGCCGACAACCGGGGTGACCAAGGCGGGCTCGGGCTCGCCGGACCACACCCAGCGCGTGGCGGTGTCGCGCGCTGGCATCGCGGCCCGCTCCGCACGCTCTGCTTCACTGTCGATGTGCGCTTTGAGGTCGACGTCGATGGCGTCGAGCTGTGCGGCGGTGCGAAAACCGTGCGCGGTGATGAGCGCGCGCAGTTGCGGGATCGGATCGCGCGCTTTGTCGGCGGCGAGATCTTGCTCGGGGCGGTACTTGCGCTGATCGTCGGAGCTGCTGTGCGGTAGCAACCGCACGACGTCAGCGACCACCAGCGTCGGGCCCGCGCCGGCTCGTGCGCGCGCGACGGCGGCTTGCATGACTTGAAAGCTCGCGAGCAAGTCGCAGCCATCAACCTCGACGGTGTGCAGGTTGTCGTAGCCACGTCCGAGATTTGCGATCTTGCCGTTGGCGGTCTGCTCACGCACCGGCACGCTGATGGCGTAGCCGTTGT
Organism: Deltaproteobacteria bacterium; assembly: GCA_043744135.1. GTDB lineage: Bacteria > Myxococcota > UBA727 > UBA727 > VGSZ01 > JAYTVG01. Next base: position 4,146 of record JAYTVG010000548.1, read on the forward strand.
CCTCGATCAAAAAGATCACCGGCGCCTTTTCACGGCTCGCCCAGTTAAGTGCCTCGTGAAAATCCCCCTGTGACGTGGTGCCATCGCCCGAGCACACGACCGTCACTTCGTAGTCTGCGGTGGTGCCGTTTTTGGGGTGCGCCTTGATGTAGTTGCGCACCGACGCGAGGGCGCAGCCGGTCGCTTGCAAAAACTGCGTGCCGGTCGGCGACGATTGCGTCGGGATGTTGAGCGCCTTGTGGCCGTAGTGCTGCGGCATCTGGCGCCCGCCCGAGTTCGGGTCGTCGGCCTTCGCCAAAAACGAGCAAAAGATCTCGTACGCGGTCATGCCAAGGCCCGTGCACAACGCTTGGTCGCGGTAATACGGAAACGCCCAGTCGCGTCCTTTGCTGAGCGCGCGCGCGGCCGCCGTCTGCACCGCTTCGTGGCCGTGGCAGCCGATGTGAAAGTAGCCCTTGCCCTGGCGCAACAGCACCAACATCTTGTCGTCGAGCATGCGCGACTGCACCATATTGCGGTACGCGTCGACGACACCATCAGCGGTGATGCCGTGCGGCAGCGCTCGCGCACCACTTTGCGCAGTGGCGCTTGACGGGGAGTTTTGGGGGGTGGCTTTTTTGTCCGCAGCAACTGAGG
>JAYTVG010000549.1:0-1506 GCA_043744135.1 Deltaproteobacteria bacterium
CCGTTGCGCATCCAGGCGCACGGTTTTTGACTCGTTCACCTCAGCTATTGCGTCGCCGCGTTTCACTGTTTGGCCCGCATGCACAAGCACGCGCTGCACGGTGGCGTCGAGGTTCACCACCACAGGCACCGTGTCGTCGGGGGCGGGCTCAACGACGCCATAGGCGGTGAGCGTTTGTTCCACGCTGCCCTGTTGCGCGGCAGCCACCGCGACCAGCGCCGTCGCTTGCGCCTCTTGCTGGGGCTCACCGTCGTCGTGGCACGCCGACAGCATCGTGCACGCGATCGCAAACACCGCCACGTATGCGAAACAAAAGTTCGCGACACAACGAACCTGAGCGTTCATCGCAAGCCTCCCGGCGCGCCGACGGCCGTTTGCAACAGCAGCCGTTGTTCAATCTCTTGTTCGTCGAGCGCGAGCGCGCGCAGTTGCGCATCGAGTAGCGCTGCTTGCACGTCAAGGTGCGCGAGGGTGGTGATGTTGCCCTGTGACGCAGCGTTGCGCATCTGCTCTTCAGCTTGCTGCAGTTGCGGCAAGCGTGCAGCCAACGCGCGCTTGGCGGCACGGGCGTGGTCGCGCGCCGCTAAGATCTGAGCGATGTCTGCGCGCGTGCCAAATAGTCGCGCGGCGTATTCGGCGCGCAACTGCTCGCGTGTCGCGCGCTCGACGTCAAGCGTGCCGCGGTTGCCATCAAAAACCGGCAATCCAAGCGTGAAGGCGCCGCCGATGGTGTTGAGGCCGGCGGTGTCGTGCGCCACCTCAACGCTGGCACCGAGGTGCGGCAGTGCGCGCAGTACCGCGGCTTGCACCGTGTGCTCGTGGCTTTGGTAGGCCTTGTCGAGCGCGAGCAAGTCCGCGCGCTGTCGTTTGGCGAGCGCGAACAACGCGTCGACATCGCCGGTGACGTCGTCAGGCGGCAGCTGCGTCGGCGCCACCTCAAACACCGTATCAGGCGCCAAGCCGAGCGCGCGTGCGAGATCGTGCGTCGCGTCATTGAGCGCCGCCTCGAGGTCCAACGCGCGTGCTTCGGCCTCGAGTGCAGCGACCTGTTTGACGCCAACGTCCGCGGTGGTGGTGTCATGTGCCGCTTGCGCCTCCATGGCCTGCTGCACCACCTGCTGGGTACTTTCGCGCGCCACCGTCGCGACCGCGAGTTGCGCGCGAAACGATACGACGCGTGCGGCGGTGATGCGCGCGTCACCCGCGAAACTCAACTCTTGATACGCCAGCGCGAGCCTGGCCGCGTCCGCGTCGAGTAGCGCTGCGTCGCGCTCGGTGCCGCGCACCAACAGCTCACCGATGTCCCAGTCCACGCCGACCGCGACGCCCGTGCCGTCGGTGGATGACGCCAACGCCTGCGTGACGCCCCCTGTCATGTTTGGATCCGGCCACAACCCAGCGCGCACTGCTTCGGCGTCTTTGACGCCCAGGGCCGCGCGCGCTGCAGCCAGCTGCGGGCTGCGCTGCACCGCCAACTTGGCGACGTCATCGAGCGTGAGCGCACGG
>JAYTVG010000550.1:0-4771 GCA_043744135.1 Deltaproteobacteria bacterium
CAAAAGCCGCGGGCGGGCGATCGACAGCCGGTGTTCAGCGCCGCTGCACACAAAAAGACAGCGCTTTTGGGGTCCAATCGTCGCACGTCGGCACGCTAGCACTTACCGCGATCCCGCGCAGCGAATCCTGCGCCAAAGCTGACGCGGTGTGGCTATGACATGACGAGATGTCGGACATCAAACGCCCCCCAAGTCCAAGCGCACCCGCGAAGGTGTTGGATCTGACCGCCAAGCTGCGCGCCATGCGGGCGCAAGGCGAAGCGGCACGGCTCGACGACCTGGTGGGCCCCGCGGAGGCGATCGCTGGCTCGACGCAACACCCAGAGGCCCACGACGCGTTTTTGCCGCGCCGGACCTTGACGGACATCGTCGCGGACATCGTGCGTCCCGCCGTCGACGTCGACAGCTCCACGGTGCGGCCGCACGCGCTCAAAGCACACGGCGTCACGTCGCGCCCGCGCGCCGGCCGCGTCGCCGTGGTGCACACGCCCCTTGGGCCCGTCATCGAAGGGTCAGTGACCGTCGACTCCGCCAAGGGCTTGCGTGCGCTTGAGGGTGTCGTGCGCATCATGGGCGATCTCACCGTCAGCGAGTGCATGGCCAAAAGCGCCGATTTCGTGGCGCTGTCGAGCCTCATCGAGGTGGACGGGCGTTTGGCCGTGGAAGGCGCAGGGGCGCTGGTTGCGCTCAACCAATTTATGGCGCTTGAGCGGGTGGGCGGGTTGTACATCGGTTCAAATCCCAAGGTGGCGCGTTTGAGCTTCGACAAGCTCAGCATCGTGACCGGCGCGGTGATTTTGGAGATTAACCCCGCGCTTGTCGACGTCAGCTTCGCCGGGCTCAAACACTGCGGCCGCTACCTGCACGCGCACGAACAGTCCGCCATGACGCGCTTTAGTGCGCCGCTGCTTGAAAGCACCGGTGGCGAGCTGTCGTTTGTGGGCAATACCCGCCTCGTCGATTTGGTGATCGCCAGCGCCGCCAAACCGGCACGCGTGCGCGGGATTGAATTGGTGGAAAACGCCCTGCCGCATTACCCAAAGCTGTTTGTCTCGTAGCGCGGGTGCAGCGGGCCGCGGCTTTGGGCGCGCCGCCGTTTTCATTGCAGCCAGCGTGTGGTGCGCGTGCGCAGCCCGCGCCGACGTCGCCGCCGAAGGTCTGACCGCGAGCGCGCAGCTCGGTGTCGGCGTCGATGACGGTGACGGCGTGCTGGCCGCGGCGGGCAGCGTCGGCTTGGCGTTTGAACCCGTCGCTGTGCGCTTGCGGTTGGGTGGCTTTTTTCGCGCCCTCGACGTGGCGCCGTCCGCACCGCCGGGCGCGTGTCGTTTTGTGCAGTGCAGCGTGTGGCTGGGCCCAACCGGGCAGCTGTCGTCAACCGCATTGTCGCGCATCCTCGACGACGCGCGCTTGTTTTGGCCCGGCGACGTGCTTTATGCCCGCGCGGGGTTGTTGGTGTTAACGCTTGGTCAAGGGCAGCTGGTGCAGCGACTGACCACGGCGGCCAGCGCCGACATTAGTATTAGTGGTGTGTATGTTGAGCTCAACCTGCCCATCAAGCGTGCGCAGCTGCAAGTGCTCACGACCAGCGTGTTTGCGCCGCTCGACGTGGTGGCTGTGCGCGCGGCCCTGCAGCCGCTCGACAACGAAGCGCAGGGTGCGGGCGCGCGTTTGCTGTCGCGTGCGCAGCTCGCCGTTGAAGCCGCGGCCGACGCCACCGCGCTGCAGCCTGTGATCGCGGCTGCGCTCACGCTCGCCTGGCCGCTGCTGGATGAACCCGGTGCGCTTCAGCTCTCGCCGTGGCTGGGTGCATCGGCGCTACGCGGCTTGCCTGCCTCGACACCGTGGCCTGCTGGTGGCGCTCAAGCTGGCGTGAAGGCAGCGTTGCACGCGGCTGGCGTCGTCGTGCACGCCGACGCCAACCTCGGCCTCAACCAACGCGGCCACCGGGCGGCGCCGTTTTCGTCGTTGTACCTCCTCGATCGCGAGGTGGCGCTGCGTGCCGCACCGGCGCCCAACGCGTTTTCGCGCCACGGCATCAACAGTGACGATGCGCCCGCCGGCGTCAGCGGCACGATCGCCATCGACGCCACCTTGTGGCAGGCCTGCACCGTGCGTGCGCGCTGGCGTTTTGACCCGGCCGCCCAGCGCGATGAGCTCGAGGTGGGCGGCGACCTGCAACTCAGCACCGTCGACGTCAGCGCGCGCATCATGCAGCGCGCGTTCACGGCGCCGCGCGATATGCTTGACTTGGGCGCACGCACGTTTGTGGTGGCGCAAGCGAGCTGGCGGTTTTTCGGCCCACTGTCGGCGTACTTACGCGCCCAACATGGCGTGCGCGTGGTACCGCAACCGCACGTCGCCACCGACGTGATCGTGGGGGTGGCAGCGAGCGTGGTGTTGTCGCCTGCGTGGTGATGGTGGCGCGTCGCTCGCGAGACTATTTGGCTTTGTCGACGCGCAGCTCGATAGCGAAAGTCGCGCCCTTGCCGACTTCGCTGTCGACGGTGATGCGGCCACCTTGCCCCTCAACGATGGCTTTGGTGATGGCGAGCCCTAAGCCGCTACCAGGCTTCTTCGAGGACAACAGGCCACCCGCTTGGTAAAATCGCTCAAAGACGCGGTGGTGTTCGGCCTTGGGTAGTCCTGGGCCGTTGTCTTTGACGCCAAACACCACCCGGCCCGGCCGCGATCGCCGCGCGAACACATCGATTTCCTTGTGGGCACCGCTGTATTTGTACGCGTTGCCGACGAGATTCACGAGCGCCTCGACGAGCGCCTCCGGATCCGCGCGCACCGCCGGCACGCCAGCTTGCACGTGCGTGGTCAGCGTCAAGTCGCGCAGGTCCAAGTTGTGGGCGCGAAACGCTTCGAGCGCTTCGTCGACGACTAGCTGCGGATGTACGGCGCGCGGCGAAAACACCCGACGGCCGGCGCGCAGACGCGCGTAGCCGAGCACGCGCTCGATCATCTCGCTGAGCCGCTCGGTTTCTTTTGACAACAGGTCTAAGCACTGTTGTTTTTCGTCGTCGGAGCGCGCGCGGCCTAGCCGCAAGGTCTCGATGAACATGCGGATCGACGTCAGCGGGGTGCGCAACTCATGCGACATATGGCTGACGAAATCGGTCTTGAGCCGCGACAACCGCGTCTCTTGCCAAATCAAGCGGGCGGTGATGACGACGCCGGTGATGAGCGTCGACAAAAACACCACCATCAGCGCGATATAGGCCGCGATGGTCTTGGTGGAGGCCCCCGATGGCAGCGCGTGCACGGTGAGCGTGAAGCAGTCAAACGGCGACTCTAAGCGACGGCTCGCGAGCTCCTCGTCGGTCTCATCGACCGACACGGCACGCGCACGCTCGACTTCTTTGAGCAGCCGGTCGACGGCGTTTTCGACCGCGGCGTCGGTGCCTTTGGCCATGCGCAGCGTGGGGTGCATGTCGCCCTTGTTGGCGCCAAGTCGCGCTGCCTGCTCAAAAATCGCCGCGTCGAGGCGCACCTCGTCCAAGGCGTACACCAAGCCGCGCCCATCGGTGAGCCTTTGCACGGACACGACGCCAAAAAAACGCTGTTCCTCGACGAGCGCGTGCGCGGGCCGACCCGGCACCACGTCGTGCAGCAGCTGCGAGAGCCGCGCGCCCAGTGGATCGCTGGTGAGCGCGAGGCTACTTTCATCGTCCTGTCGGTGAAACGGTGCCGCGCCCGCGAGCACCGTGCTGTCGTTGACGATGAGCCACGGTCCAAGCGGCAAGCCCTGTTGGCGAAGCGCGAGCACCGCGATGTCGGGAGCCGACGCGCCTTTTCGCGTCAGCGCCGCGACGAAGTCTCGGTCGGTGTTTTCTAAAATCCTACCGAAGTCCTCCTCCGCGCGCTGAAGCACTAAGGAGGCGGCGTCACGACGACGTTGTTTGTCAGCGGCACGCTCGTTCATGATAGCGATCACGCCGAAGCTCGACATCAACAGCGACGGCAACAACACCAGCGCGCAAAACAACACAAAGATGCGCGTGAAGCCAATGACGTCGGAGCGCTGGGCGGACCGGGCGGGCGGTGAAACAGGCGTCATGGGCGGCACACTGCTATGGTCACGTTGAACCACAACCGGGCCCGCGGCCCAAGGCCAGCGCTCGATGCGTGTGACGCTTGATAGCTTTAGGCCGTTGATTCGCGGCGTCGGCGTGGGCGCACTGTTGCTGGTGCTGGCGTCGCTGCTGGTGGGCGAGTCGCAGCCGCTCAAAGCGGGGCAGCGCGCACCGACGTTGAGCGCGCGCGGCTTGGACGGGCAGGAGCACGACGTGGTGTTCGCCACCGACGCGCCCACCGTGGTCAACGTCTGGGCCACGTGGTGCCCGCCTTGTTTGATGGAGCTGCCGGAATTTCAAGCCGCGCACGGCCACTACCAAGACCGCGTGCATTTCATTGGGCTCGCCACCGAAAGCAGCGCGGCAGACGTCACGCGCACCGTCGCGCGCTTCGGTATCACTTACGACGTCGGCCGCATCGACGGTGCACACGCTGCAGCATGGAACGCGACGGCGTTGCCCTCGACCTACGTGGTCGGCGTCGACGGCCGCGTGATCTGGTCCGTGCGCGGTGCCATCGACGAGGCTGTGCTCAACAAGCACTTGGCGCCCCTGTTAAAGTGAGCGAACGCTGCATCACACTGCGCTGCATCACACTGTGAGCCGGCGCACACGACAACTGGCGGCAACGGTCAGGCTCTGGCAGCGCGGCCTGACATGTGGCGATCCACCGCACACAATGCTTCCCTTCA
>JAYTVG010000551.1:0-4769 GCA_043744135.1 Deltaproteobacteria bacterium
TCGACGGCGTGCAGCTGCGCGTGGTCAGCGGCTTTCGCACCATGGCGGAGCAAGAGTATTTTTACGCGTGCTATCAAAACTGCGATTGCAACAACTGCAATCTCGCGGCGGTGCCTGGCACCTCCAATCACCAATCAGGGCACGCGCTCGATCTCAACACCTCCGACAGCGGCGTGTTGTCGTGGCTCAACAGCAACGGCGCGCGCTTTGGTTTTGAGCGCACGGTCGCGTCGGAAGACTGGCACTGGGAGTGGTGGGGCGGCGGCCCTGGCGGCGGCCCGTGCGGCAGCCTGCCAAGCGCCTGCGTCAACGCGACGTACACGGGGGCGTTTTGTGACGACGAGGACTCCAGCAGTCAAGACGCGCAAAACTGCCTGGCAGCGCTCGGCGTCGACTTTCATTGTGACCCCATCGCATCCAGCCCCGCGTACTGCGGTGGCGCGGTGGCGTCGCGGGCGCAGGGCGCGTTTGTCTTTGGCGCAGCAGCGCTGATACCGCTCAGCGGGCACCTCGATGGCTGGATCGACGACGACGGCCACATCTACGAGCCCTACCTTGACGCGTTTAAAGCCTACGACATCTACTTTGGCACCGACGCCGGCACGCGCGTGTCGCCGGATGTCGCGATGTCGCGCACCACCGTGGCCACTGTGCTGTCGCGCATGTATGCGCTGCCGGAACCGACCGCCGACTATTTCACCGACGACAATGGCAGCGATGGCGAGCGCGCCCACAACCAACTCGGCGACCTCGGCTTCACGTTTGGCTGCGGCAGCGACGGCAACGCCGGGCGCATCTTTTGCGGCAGCGACGTTGCTGACCGCGCCACCCTCGCGCGCTTCGCCTGCGGTGTGTCCTCGCGCACGCTGACGCCGGTATGGTTGCTCGACGCGCCGCCCGATCCGCCCGGCGATCCCGCGGACCCGCCGCCCGACGATCCCATCGACACCCCGCCCAGCGAAGCGCCGCCCGAAAGCACGCCCAAAGAGCACGTGTTTGCGTCGTCGGTCAGCGACACGTCGTGCGGTGCCACGTCCGCATCCGCGCCCGTGCTGCTGTTGTGGGCGTCGCTGCTGCGGCGCAGACCCCGCGCGCAACTGAGGCGCAATCCGCCATCAGGTGGAGCTCGGCACGGCTGATCCGTGGTGCAACCTTGGTGCACAAGGTGCGATATATCTAGACATGCGCGTCTACGCCGTCTTGCTGAGCATCGGGGTCTCGTGTGTGACCGTCGCCTGCGTCGAGGAGCCGCTCATCGCCCAAGCCGAGCGCGAGCGCGTAGACCCCAGCGAACCGCCCATCGCGGATCCCAGCGAGCCCGACACCGGCTCCGGTGACGAATGCCAAACCGACAGCGACTGCGGCAACAGCACACGCTGCGATTCCGGCGTTTGCGTCGGCGTCGGCGCCATGTCCGTGACGCTGCGCTTTGACGCCGACTCGGACTTCGACCTGCACGTGGTGCTGCCTGATGGCGTCGAGGTGTACTTCGCCAACGACATCGCTGAAGGTGGTGTGCTCGACGTCGACACCTGCGTCGCCGTGTGCAGCGCCGCACCGCCCTACGTGGAAAACGTCGTGTTTAGCGGCGCCCCACCCTCAGGGCAGTTTGCCGCCTACGCCACCAACTACGATGGCAGAAGCAGCGGCGTGTACACCATCGAGGTTAAAGGCGAAGATGGCGCGTCGCTGCAGTCGACCAACGGCGTCCTTGATGGCTACGCATCCGCCACGTCAGAGTCGCTCGTGTGGACCATTCCTTAGCACGCTGCGGTACGCTGCGACTGCGCAGCGCGTGGCAGTCGTTGTCGCCACGACACCGCGATCGACGTCGACAGCGCCGCAGCTGTCGGCGTAAACTGCGGTGATGTGGTCCACGGGCTCGCAGTTTTGCCGTGCAGCGTGTGCCGCCGCCGTCGTCGCTTGCGGCTGCGCGCCGTTGGCCGCACACAGCACCGACGACGCAGGCAGCACCGACGACGCAGGTCGCGCCGACGACGCAGGCAGCGCCGCCGCCGACGCCGGCAGCGGGGATGCTGGCGTGTCGGCAGTCGACGAGGACGGCGACGGCCTCGACGATGCGGTCGAAGACGTGCTCGCCCGCGCCATGGTGCCGTTTTTGTCGAACCACGCCGACGATGGCTGCGTGCTCTCCGGCCTGATTGCGCGCGTGCGACCGCACCCTGACGACACAGCACTCGTGCACATCGTGTACTCGCGGTTGTACGAACGCGATTGCGGCATCACCGCGCACGCCGGCGACAACGAAGCGTTTGGCGTTACCGTGGACCCGACGCGGACCGGCGCGGACGGCATCGTCTCGATGGTTGCTATCAGCCACCAAGGCACCCTATGCGAGCGCACCACCACCTGCGGCGTGTGCCCCGGCCTTGATGCGTGCGACGCGCAACAACGCGACGGCGCCCTGTGGCCGGTCGTGTACAGCTCCAAGGGTAAGCACGCGGGGGCCGTCAGCATGGCCGGCGGCTGCGGCTTGGCGTCGTGCCTTGACCAATGTGAGCTCAATCCTGTCAGTGCGATAGTCAACGTCGTCAACGTGGGCGAACCTGACGCACATCGTGTCACCGACCTCACGACGCAGGGCTTCATCACCATCGACAACGGCTGGCAGGACCAAACGCTGTTTCACTTCGATCCCTGGAGCGCCGTGGACTTTGGCAGCGCAGGCCAGCCCGCAGGTGACCTCGTGGATGACGCATTCGTGCCGCCAGCGTGCCACCCGTAAAGCCACGGTTGCGCAGTCCACGCTGCTCGACGCGCGTGAAATTTAGTGTCTTGCGTCTAAGCGCCAACGTGGGATGACGTCACCACGAGGCGACTGATGGCGACGAAGAAAAAGCAGACGGCGAAAAAAGCGACATCTCATGGGACGGCCAAGGGGTTGTCCAAGGCGGGCGTTGCCCCAAAGCCAGCTGCGAAAAAGCCAGCCGCAAAAAAGCCAGCTGCGAAAAAGTCCCCCGCAAAAAAGTCCCCCGCAAAAAAATCCGCTGCGAAGAAGCCAGCGAAGAACGCGACCGCGAAGAAGGCGACCGCGAAGAAGCCAGCGAAGAAGGCGACCGCGAAGAAGGCGCCCGCGAAGAAGGCGCCCGCGAAGAAGGCGCCCGCGAAAAAGGCGTCAACGACGACCACTCCCGCGCACAGCGGGCCCCCGTCGAGCTCCGCCAAACCCGCGCGCGCCAACCGGCCCGCGAAGCCGATCGTGCGCGACGCCGAGCTCGACATCGCGCAAGCCTTGGCCGCGCTCGCGCTTGACAAAAAAGCCGAGGACGTGTTGATCCTCAAGGTCACGGATCTGACCAGCTACGCCGACGGTTTCGTGCTCGCGTCCGCACCTTCAGAGCGCCAAGTGCAAGCCATCGCCCGCGCCGTCGACGACGAAATGCGCAAAGCGGGTAAGCCTCCCGTCGGCAACGAAGGCATGGAGCAAGGCCACTGGGTGTTGGTGGATTTCGGTGCCGTCGTGCTTCACGTGTTTTTGTCGAGCGCGCGTAAATACTACGACCTCGAAGGCTTTTGGCAGGACGCGCCTCGCGTCGCACCCGACGAGGCTTACGGCAAAGCCGTCGTCGCGCGCATGATCGCGGATCGCGCCGCCGTCGTCACCAAAGCAGCCGCAGCACAAGCCTAGCGGCAGCACGCTATCGTCGTCGCTACGCTTGGAGGGCAGGTTTTTTAGCGTGCCCGTCCTCAGCGATTCTTCGGCGTGTTTTCTTCGACGTGTCAGCTGCGCGGCAGCTTCGCGAGGGCGGCGAGCATTTGCTTGTTGCTCATGTCTTTGACGTGCGTGACGAAGCCCCAGGTGTGACCAAACGGATCTTCGACGACGCCATAGCGGTCGCCCCAAAACTGCTCGCTGACCGGCGTCACCATCGTGGCGCCGGCGGCGAGGGCTTTTTTTTGCGCCGCATCTGAGTTCGCGGTGTGCACCATCAAGCCGCCCGTCACCGCCCCTGCCGACTTGGGGGTCTTATGCGGCATGCGACCCGGCAACGGCATTTCATCGGACAGCATCACGATGGAGTTTCCGATCTTTACCTCCGCGTGCATGACCGGACCACCCGGCCCCATCTGCAGCATCGAGATTTGCCTGGCGCCAAACGCCTTTTTGTAAAACGCGATGGCGTCGAGGCACGGGCTCACCACCAGCGTCGCCGAAATCGTCCGGTACTTTGACGGCACGGCGTCGACCTTTTTCGTCGACGGCTTGCGCGCGGTTGATTTTGCCTTCGCGGTCGCGCGCGACTTTGCGGTGTGCTTTGTGGCCATCGGCGTTGCTCCGGGTTTTGCGTGGTACCCGCATCGACGCACGACGCGCGCCGCCACACAACGTGGGTCGAAGCCACCAGCGGGCATTGCACAGCCGCTAGCAAGGCGCGATCGCTACACAGCGTGATGGTGCCGCAGCGCGACTTGAGTGCAGACCGCCACGAGGCGTTGACGCTGCGGCTGCCGTGGTCGGCGGTCGCGGTGCTGCTCGCTGTGGTGCTGCACGTCGCGTCGTTGTCGGTGCTGCACTTGCTGCCCGATCCACCGCGCCGCAGTGAGCGCATCGCGCTGAGCATCGTGCACCCGCCGCCGCTGCCGCCGCCCGCCACGCCGCCGGTGCGTCCACCGCCAGCCGCACGCGCACCCCACAAAAAACGTCAGCCGGCACAAGCACCGCCGATGACGTCGCCAGTGGTGCCTGAGCTGCCACCCTCCGAAGTGCCGCCACAAAACCGCGCGCAACTGCCGGTGGTTGAGCAAGC
>JAYTVG010000552.1:0-4763 GCA_043744135.1 Deltaproteobacteria bacterium
CCTGTCGACCTCGTCATCACCTCGCCACCATACGGCGGCACCTACGACTACGCGACCCACCACGATGGGCGCATCGCGTGGCTCGGCCTCGACGACAGCATGCTGCGCGAGCACGAACTCGGAGCCCGACGACACTTGGGCGACGCCGCCGTCAACCAGTGGGACGTGGAGGTGACGGCGATGCTCGCGAGCATCGGGCGCATGCTCAAGCCAAGTGGCACCGCGTTTGTGCTGATCGGCGACGGTGAGGCGGGCGACGCGCGCGTGCCTGCGGTGACACAGTTCGAACGGCTTGCGGGCGCCGCGGACGTTGCTGTGCGCGCGGTGGCGAGTGCACCGCGGCGCGACTGGCGCGGACGCGGCCAACGCGCCGAGCACCTGATAGCCCTCGTGCGGCGCTGACGTGCTCGCGGGTGGCGTTGCTGTGCTATCAAGCCGGCGAGGCGGTACCCAATGAACGTGTCAGACGCGCAATCCTACCAAGACGTCAAGGTCGCAAACCTCGGCCCGCCGCGTCTAGTGGCGCGCACCGCTGCAGCAAAGCATCGCGTCGTCGTGCTCGGCGGCGGTTTTGCCGGGGTCTACACCGCAAAGTACCTCACCGGCATGCTCGGGCGGCGCACGGATGTGCACGTGGAGCTGTTGTCGGAGGAGAACTACTTTGTGTTTCAGCCGCTGCTTCCTGAGGTGGCGGCGGGTGGTATCCACCCCAACCACGTCGTCAACCCGATCCGCGACATCGTGCCCGACGCGCAGTTTCGCTGGTGCAAAGTGGTGGCCGTCGACTGCGATCGCAAGGTCGTGCGCGTGGCCCAAGGGGAAGCCCGCGAACTCGTCGAGGTACCTTTTGACCACCTCGTGTTCGGGCTCGGCAAGGTGAGTGATTTTTCTGCGATGCCGGGTGTCACCGAACACTCGTTGGCGATGAAGGACCTGTCGGACGCGTTTCAGCTGCGCAACCATGTCTTTCGGTGCCTCGAGTTAGCTGACGTTGAAGACGACCCCGAAGAGAAGCAGGCACTGCTCACGTTTGTCGTCGCTGGCGGTGGCTTTTCTGGTGTCGAGACCATCGGCGAGCTCAGCGAACTATTGACCAAGTGCATCGAGAGTTTCAAAAACGTCGACCGCGCGGAGGTCAAACTCAAGCTCGTGCACTCGCGCGACACGCTGCTGCCCGAGATGAACGCGGACCTAGGTGCGGCGGCGCAGAAGATCCTGCGCAAGCGCGGCATCGAACTCGTGCTCGGCGCGCGTGTCAAAGCGGCGACGCGCTACGGCGTGTACCTGTCGACGGGTGCGATGCTCGCGACGCGCACGTTTATCTGCACGGTCGGTAACGCGGCGAACCCGGTGGTTCGCGAAACCATCAAAAATCACGGCTTCGTCGAGGGCACGATCAAGGGCCGTGGCGTTGGCGTGTTTGAGACCGACCTCACGCTCGCTTGCACCAACCGCCCCGGTTACTGGTCCGTCGGTGACAACGCTGGCGTTCCTGACCCCAACTGCAGCACGGCCGACAAAGATTTGTGCCCGGCGACGGCGCAGTTCGCCATCCGCCAGGCAAAGACGTGTGCGCAAAATATTTTGGCGACGATCGACAACAAGCCACTCGTGAAGTTCAACTTCAAAGCGCTCGGCATGTTGGCCTCGCTGGGTTCACGCAGCGCTGTCGCCGATATGATGGGGGTGCGGTTCTCCGGCTTTTTGGCGTGGTTCGCATGGCGGACCGTGTACTTGTCGAAGCTGCCGGGATTTGTGCGCAAGCTGCGCGTCGCGCTCGATTGGAGCATCGACCTGTTTTTCCCACGCGACATCACGCAGATCCAAACCATGAAAGCCGATCGCATGCGCGTGGATCACTACGAAGCCGGCGAAACCATCATCGCGCGCAACGAGGTGGGGCGGGAGCTGTTTGTGATTAAGGCTGGCGAGGTGGAGGTGTACACCGGTGACAACGGCACCGAACAACTCGTAACCACCTTCGGCAAGGGCGATGTGTTTGGCGAAAAGGCTTTGCTGATGGACGCGCCGCGGACGGCCACCGTGCGCGCCAAATCTGCCGTCGACGTGCTGGTCATGTCACGCGGCGATTTTCGCCAGATGGTCGAGCAGTTTGCAGTGCTCGACGAGTACTTCGACGCGCTCATGCACAAGCGCTATCCCGAGCTGCTGAAACATGGCGAGCGCGTAGCGGACAACATGGCCCAACCGGTGCCGATGCCGAAGTGAGCGGCGGTCACGTGCTATTTTTGGCAGCGCGCGCTCGGCTGATGCTCGTTTTTCATGCGCGGATTGTGCGCATCAAGGAGTGCGACGCTGGCGCCATCGATGACAGTGCCGGTGCTGGTGCCGGCGCGTTTTTGCAGCGCGAGGGCGAGATGCTCGCGGATCGGTTCGCCTTCATCCACGAGCACGCCGTCGCGTGCGCGCGCCGGGTCTAACGCGCCGTCGCCACCGCTGGACAAAAAGTCCGTGGTCACCACGTTGACGATCTCGTCAGGGCCGATGGCCTTGCCGTTTCGCACCAGACGCACCGACGCCTTGGGCCCCGCACAAGTGACGTTCACCTGGACGCCGCTGACGCTCAAGATGCCGCCTTTGCGCGCAGACAAATTGGACGCGAGCATTTCTGACAGCTCGCTGCCTTTGAGCTTCAGCAGCGCGAAGCGGTTATCAAACGGCATCATTTCAAACAGCGCGCCGTATTTGAGCGTGCCGTCGGGAAGGTCCGCGCGGATGCCGCCGCCGTTCATGACGGCGACGTCGATAGCTTCGTGAAAGACGTTGGCGGCACTTTCACGCATCAAGTCCGTGAACAAATTGCCGAGTGCGCTTTCGTGGTCGTAGGCCCGCGTGACACCGCCGCCGGTGATGGTGATGCCAAACGTGCGGTTGCGCAGCGCATCAGCCTTGTCGAGCGTGGGCTTGAGCGTCGCCAACAAAGCGGTGTTGGTCTGCACGGGATGGCCGTCGTAGTCGGGCGCCGCACAGTTTGCGATTCCAGCGTTTTCGTCGCTGCAGACCTGCGTCGGCATGTGCACCTTCGCGACGGTGGCTTTGTGCGCTTTGACGTCGACATCAAGGTCGACCCGAGAAAATCCCTTGCCGTTTGCCCAGGCGATGACGATGGCGGTGCCGTTGATGACCTGGGCCATTTGGTTGTGGGTGTGTCCAGCCACGATGACGTCGACGAGGCCGAGCGGCAGCGCGCGCGCCAGCGTGAAGATCTCGTTGTCTTGATCGCAGGAGCTGTTGTCGTTTGGATCGGTCACCTGCTCGCACTTACCGCCCGCGTGTGCCGCCAACACCACGACGTCCGCGCCGGCGCGCCGCAAGCGGTCGGCCTGCGTCAAGACGGCGTCACGCAGCGGTGAAATCGTGATGCCCGCGGTGTTGGGCACGCTGGTTGTATGCTTCGTGTCGATGGTGGTGACGCCGATGACGCCGATGTTGACGGTGCGTTTGCCGACGTGCTTTTTGAGCAGCACCGACGGCTTTACGTTTGGCCAAGCAACCGGCAGCGTGGTGGCGTCGTCGAAGATGTTCGCTGCCAAAAATGGAAACTTCGCGGCTTTGGCGCGGGCCTTGAGCGCGCCTTGCGGATCGTCCTTTTGGGACTTCGGTTGCGACAACGGTCCCGCAGGTCCGAAGTCAAACTCGTGGTTGCCGACGGCAACCGCGTCATACTTTAGCGCGTTGTACGCCGACACGACGCTGGCACCCTCGACGGTGTTTGATTCCAGCGTGCCTTGGAACATGTCGCCACCGTCCACCAACACGACGGCGCCGTTGTTCACATCGGCGCGCACGACGTCGAGCACGCCAGACAACACGGCTGTGCGCTCAACGCGGCCGTGCAAGTCGGTCGTGCCGATGACGGTGACGCGCACCGTTTGCGCACCCGTAGCGCTGCTCCACAACACATAGGCGATAGCGGCGAGCAGCAAAGGGCGATCGATATGCATGCTCGACTGTAGCGGATGGGGGATAAACGGCATGCGCAATCGACCCACGAAGCGGGTCGCCCACCACAGACCGCTGAGCTACACCGCCGCATGCACGTTGCTGTCCCTGCCTTAAAAGATCACCCGGTGTTTTCAACGTTGCGGGCGCAGCCGCGCGCACCGGTACTGTTGGTGGTGCTCGACGGCGTCGGACTCGGCTGTGGCGACGGCTACGACGCGGTCGCGCAAGCACGCATGCCACGTCTGCGCGCGCTGCTCGCGGACCAGCGCCGATCCTGCACGTTGCGCGCGCATGGCACGGCGGTCGGCTTACCGAGCGACGACGATATGGGAAACTCCGAGGTGGGCCACAACGCATTAGGGTGCGGGCGCATCGTGCAGCAAGGCGCCGGCCTCGTCGACGACGCGTTGCGCAAGGGCACGCTAGTGACGTCGGCGGGCTATCGCGACTTGCAAGCGGCGTGGCGGGCGGGCGGAACACTGCACGTGATTGGCTTAATGTCTGACGGCGGGGTGCACTCGCGCCTCAACCAAATTGTGCAGATCGTCGAAGCTGCCGCGCGTGACGGCGCGCGCCGCGTTCGCATTCACGCGCTGCTTGACGGTCGCGACGTTCCCGACCATTCAGCGCAGCAGTACCTGCAAACCATCGAAGAACTCCTTGCGCGGTTGCGGGTGGCGGGCGTCGACGGGCGCATCGCCTCCGGTGGCGGCCGCATGCTTGTGACGATGGACCGCTACGAAAGCGATTGGTCCATCGTGCAGCGCGGGTGGCGAGCTCACGTGCATGGCGATGCG
>JAYTVG010000553.1:0-4756 GCA_043744135.1 Deltaproteobacteria bacterium
TGGCCTCGACCGGCACAAACGCACTTGGCGATCTCCAACGCCGCATGCACAATCGCGAGTCGTCGCTGCGCGAGCTCGAAAGCCTTGTCGTGCGTTTGAGCGACGTGCAGGACGAGTTCAAAGACCCGCAGCTCAAAAAGAACCCGCGGGGTAAGGCGATATGGCAGTCCGCGCAGGAGCAACACGCCGCCATTGCCGCAAAATTGCTGACCGGAGTTTTGAGCGGCGACAGCGACGTCATCGATGAGGACGAGACCATCGAGACGCTAGAGGGGTTGGTCGCGGTCAAAAATTCGCCGGCGTTGGAGGTGCGCGGGAATTTCTCGGTGCGCGCCGTGACGAAACAGGGGGCACTGCACAAGTGGGTGGTGACGGTGACCAACACCGGTGCTCAGCCGTTTAATGGCACTGTCGTCGTCGTCGGCGCTGACAAAAACGCCGGCATCGGCTTTGAATCGATGGCGTGTCCCGAGGAAGGCTGCAGCGCGCAGCAAGACATCTCGGCCGGCGGCAACTACGGCGCGACGGCTATCGTGGGCCTGAGCGTTCGTCTCGGCGTGCGCTCGCTTGGATTCGCCGAGGTGAAGTTGCCACAGCGTGGCACCGTGCGCGTCGATATCGACAGCTTCACCGTCGCTACCAATGGTCAGGACCGTAGCGAAGACTTTGACGTCGACGAGCTCAAAGACAAGCGTGACGAGAAATTCGCCACCGGCAAGGTGCGCTTCTTTCGACCTGACGGAAAAGCGTTTAAGCCCGCTCGCGGCGGCTGAACCTGCGCCAGTAACAACGGCGCGGCAACGCCAGCCACGCGGGCGACATGCGCCACGTCGCTCGGGTGCCCCCCAGCACATCACGCGCGTGTGTGGTCGCGCGCACGTCGCTGCCACACAGGTTTCCCGCGCCTCTGTGACGGCTGAGGTGTGTCCGCTGTGTGGTGGCGCTTCACAACAGAGACTGAACGCTCGTCGTGCCTTGGCACGGCGTTCGCATCCGGCGGTGCAACCCTGGAGGACTGGATGAACCGGATATTGATCGTTTTCGTCGCAAATGTCGTTGTGATTGGTTCCGCGTGCGAGCGACCAGCGATCGTTGTCAAAGACGCAACGTCGTTTGAAACCAAGCTGAGTTTCGCATTTCAAAAAGACGGCGATGATCTTGTCGTCGATACGGTGGACGCGTTCGACGACGACTTTGTCGTGACCCTGCGGCCGGGTCTAGGCGGCCCGAGCACCATCGCTCGCGTCACCCGCGGTGGCGAAGTCGTATGGCGCATCGTGCCCGAGGGGCAAGATGACCGTTGCTCGGCGATGTCTGACGTCTACCGTGGCGCGATCGTCGTGTTGACCATCTGCAACGCCGGCAGAATCACGGGTTCGTTTTCGGCCAATTCCGACACCGGTGCGCTCGGTCCCGAGCCAGAGTATGCCGACGATCCTGAGTGCGCGAAAACCGACGTCGGCGACGGCACCGCTATCATCAGCGACGGGACCTCGATCGCGCGCGGCACCTACGCCGCGGGTGCGCCGAACTGCACACAGCAGCCGCTGTGGCAACACGACCTAACGGACACGCGCAGTTTCTTCTTCACCGGCGTCGCTGGTGACACCGTGTTCACGGCCCAAGACGTCACCGAGACGGCCCCGCAAGGCATTCGCGGGCCCTGGGATGTGCGGTTTTCGGAATTGGAACTTGCGACCGGCGAGACGATGTCGACGCACGTGGTCCCGGCCGGTGTGCTGACCCGTCTTTCGAAAGGCTGGTTGAGCGTCAACAGCTTGCTAAGCACCGACGTCACGCGCGTCGAATCCCGCGATGCGCAGGGGGGCGTCATCAACAGTTTCGATCTGGCGGGTGCGACGCTGATGACCGTCGAGCCTCGTCTTGAAGAAGTGGCGTTTTTGAGCACGAGTCGTGACGCGCGGGTGATCGCCATCGCGCCGTAAGCATCGCGAGGCACCGCGCGCGCCGAACTCGACGAGCCCAGGCCCCACACGAGGGCGCTGGGCCGTCGGCGTGAGCCGCCTGTTGGGCGCGCGACAGCGGGGCATCGACACGCACGCACCGTCAACTCACAAACGGCGTTGGCTGCAGTGCACGCGCAGGTGAAGCCCGCCACGAAAGATCACTGCTTTCACCTCTTCGCGGCCGTCGACAGCCCTGCTACACGATGCGCATGGACGTTCGGTGCCAAAAATGCGGCATTGAGTATGAGTTTGACGACGCCAAGGTCACGGGGGCGGGCGTCACCGTCAAGTGCACAGGTTGCGGCCACGTCTTTAAAGTGAAGCGTGAGACGCCGTCCGTGGCGTCGTCGGGCCCCACGTCACTTGGGCCCCATGTCGTTGGCACCGACGCTGCGGGGCCCACAGCGATTGGTGGGGCGACCGCCGGCGGGGCGTTGCCGCGCACTGCGTCAGTCGGCTTCAGCGGGCTCGTCAACACCTCACCCGGCGCCAGTGACATCGAGTGGATGGTGCGTCAGGGCAGCGGCACCGTGTACCGCTTCAAGGAATTGACGACGCTGCAAAAGTGGATCGTCGAGCGCAAGGTCACGCGTGCAGACGAGATCTCAAAAACCGGTCGCACTTGGAAACCGCTCGGCGAGATTTCGGAGCTTGCGAGTTTCTTTCAAGTGGTCGAGGCCGCAAGCGCTGCGGTGTCAGCGGGAGCGATGGCGCCGATGCTGCCGTTTGCGCCGGCCGGCGCCATCCCGGCGCGCGCCGTGTCGATCCCCGATGCGCAACCAAGCCCGCCGCTCGCGCCGACAGTCCCGCTCGCCCCAGCCCCACCGCCCCAGCGCAGCGCCGACACCGCCGACCTCGACGACCTCGACGACGACGATCCCGTCCAGCAATGGCGTGCGCAACGTCGGCGTCGGTGGCTGTTGGCTGCAGCTGTTGGCGCCGTGGCGTTGTTGGCGTTTTTGCGTCCGTGGCTGCTCGCTGGATCGGGCGCGTCGCACACGGGCGTGCGGCGCGCGGTGGTAGCCGCCATCGCTTCAGACGCACCGACGGCGCTGGCAGCGGCGCTCGCGAGCCTCAAGGACAACGCGACGCCGCAGGGGCTTGCGCTGCAGGCGCGCGTCCTGTGCGCGCAAGCGGCGCACGCCGGCGAGGAAGAGCGCTTGCAAGGTCTGCTCAGCGCGCACGACGCAGCGCAAGTCGCGTCACATCTCGCGAGCGCCACCGCGGCAGGAAACGCCAAGGCGGCGGCGTTAGCGCAAGCCTATCCGCTCATCACACAAGTGCGCGCGCAAGCTCCTGACGTCGTGGATGGCCACTTAGCGGCGGCCGCGTACAACATGGAAAAGGCAGGCTATCCAGAGCATACGGCCGACCTTGAAAGCGCCCGCCGCGTCGCAAGCGCGCTCGACAGCGACGACAAAAGCGATGTGGATGCCGAGATTGCAGCATCGCAGGCGCTGGCCGACGCACGCCGCAATTTGATGCAAGCCCCGTCGCTGGCCGCCGCAGCTAAGGTGCCCAGCGGCTCCGACGCGCGGCTTCGCTACATGAAAGCGGCGCTCGGCGTGACGGCGCTGTTGACGCAAAAAGACGGCGCCGCCATCGATCGCGTCGCGGTGCAAACCTTCGTCGACGCGCTCGACGTGTCCGATGCGCGCACGGTGTTGCTGCGCGCGTTATTGGTGCCGTTGGCGTCTGCCAGCACCGTTGACGCTGGGTCGCTCGCGGCGATTGACGCGGGAGCCCCGACGCTGGTGCCGGACGCGGGCGTCGATGGGTCTGGCGACAAAGCCGACGCCGGCGTTGCCGCAGGGCCGCGCGTTGAGACCTACGACGCGCTGATGCAAAAAGCTGAGCGTGCGCGCATCAACGAGAAGTCGGCTGCCGCGCGCGACTTCTTACAACAAGCGCTCAAGCTCAAGCCGTCGAGCTCACGCGCTTGGCTGGGCCTGGGTTGGGCGAGCTTGGATCTCGAGCGCCGCACGGAAGCGATCAAGGCGTTTCAGCGCGCGCTCACCATCGACGATGGCTTGGCCGATGCACACTTTGGTTTGGCGGAAGCGCTGCGCTTTTCGGGCCAAAAGAGTGAAGCCGTTGAGGAGTACCGCATGTACCTCAAGATGGACCCGGTCGGGCGCGATGCCGCGGTCGCCAAAAACGCCATCGACGCGCTGCAATAACGCGCGGAGCCGGGATGAGTGCGCCGCGCCCGTGCGTTGACGTGCGACTGCAACCGGCCCGCCTGCAACCCCGCCACAAACGTGTTGACGGGTCGTTGTGCGAACTGGACATTGCGACCTTCGAGTGACCTACGACGAGGATTGGTATGTCTGCGCTCAAATCGTTTGCGGTTTTCGCGTTGTTGTCGACGTCCGCTCGCGCTGCGGTCGCGCTCAACTGGGACTGCTACTTGACCACCGGCGAGGTGAGCTGTGCTGAGCTGCACAGCGCGCTGGTGTCAAATCCAGCGTACAGCGTGGCGTCGCCGGCTGATGCGACGCTCAGTTTGCGCGCCATCGAGATCGCAGACGGGGTCAGCTACACTGTCGACGTCCGCGCGACGGACACGTCGACGCTCACGCTGGTGGAGCGCGTCCCCCACGGTGTCTCACGCGACGCCGTGGTGCTGCGCTTGACCGGCGTCTTGCAACGCGCCACCGCGCATCTGTTTGTCGTTGAGGAGCCTGGGTTGAATGCGGACGGCGTGCTGACGCTACGGCTGCGCGATCCAAACGCCGGGCCGCGCAGCGCGCGCGTCGACGACAGCACCACCAACTGGTACATCGCCC
>JAYTVG010000554.1:0-17479 GCA_043744135.1 Deltaproteobacteria bacterium
GTCCACGAGCCGCCGAAGGCTGCGACGGCGTCCGCGACGCGCTGGCCGAAGGTGCTTTCTTCCGCAGCGTCTTCGAGCACGTCGCGGCTCACTTGTTTAGAAAACAGCGCGTTGGTTTGTCGCAGCCGCTCGGCCATCTCGCCCAAGATCTTGTGGGCGGCGGCTGGCGTCGCTGCCAGAAACGCCAAAAAATCCTCGCGCTTGAGCGCTTGCAGCACACAGGCCTTTTGCGCTGTCGCCGTCGCAGAGCGGGGCGAGCCATCAAACAAGCTGAGCTCGCCGAAAAATTGACCCGCGAACAACACCGCGAGCACGGTGCGGTTCTTGCCGTCATTGGTGGAGATCTCCACCGAGCCGTCTTGCAACAAAAACATCGTGTCGCCGGGCTCGTCGGCGTGAAACACCACGGTGCCAGCCGCCACGTGGCGCTCCTCGAGCTTCGTCGCTAGCAGCGCCACCTCGATGTCGTCCAGCGATTCAAACAACGGCAGGTTTTTGATCAGGGTCTTTGTATGCACGTCCGCTCCTGTTGATCGCACTCATTGCACGGCTGACTTGGCGGCTTCGCACGCGGCCCGCCCGAGCCGGAGCCCGGCCCCGGCGTTACTGTCGCTCAGCGTCACGACATCGAGGCCGGTCCCATCGTACGCGACTGCGCCACCACCGGGCTGTTGCCAGGTCGGTTCGGTCATCAGTTCGACAAGACGAGAACTATCGATTTGAAGCGGCGACTCAAAGCGATCGAGATCAAACGCAGCCTCCCAGACGCCGCGCGTGGTGCGCAGCAGCATGCGCGTGGCCGTTGGGTGCAGGTCTGCGCCGGTGATGACGCCCGGCAAGCGCACGGTGCCGGTGGCTTCAGCGACGTTGTCTGCCTCGGGAAGCCAAGGTGCCCGCAGCGTCAAGATGCGCGCGTCGCGCTCCGACGCATCGTTTGCGACCGCCTCCAGCAGCACCATGGCGTTGCCGTTTGGCATCACGACCAGCGCGGCGCTGCTGACGGGTGGCTCAGGCGCCACCACGAAAAACCTCCAAATCTGCGTCTTCACGTCGACAGCACCAATGGCTGCACCGGCGTCAATCACCGGCTCGGCAAACGCCAGCACCGCCAAACGCTCGCGATCAAGCGCGCTGTTGCCGGTGTCAGCGAGGTAGATGCAAGGGCCTTGTAAGTCAGGGCAGGGGCCGATCGCGATATCCTGCACGTCTGTCGTCGTCACGCCCGGCAGCCGCAGACCGCCAAGGCTCGCTCCGTCGTTAGCGAACACGACGACCGACGCGCCGTTGGGGTCGTTTGCGATCGCGTACCACACATCGGCTTGGCGCACCGACGCGACCAAACCCGCTGATGAGATGAGCGCACTGGGTAGCGCGACGTCGTCAACGTCGTCGATATTGCGGTAGCCGCTTGTGCACACCGGTTTAGCCGGCACGGCAAAAAAACTCGAGCCCTGCGCTGTTTCAGGCTTGGCCCCGAGCCGCACTGCACATGCAGCCGCCAACGACGACGCCATCACGACACAAGCGACGTTTGCGACCCTCATGCGCCTGAGCCAGGCGGCGTTGTTGTGGTGGTGGCGATGACCGCGCCCAACGTTGCCACCACCCAGCGCTGCGCATCAGTCGCATCGATGACGCCGCCGCAGCGGTCGAGCAGCACACCACCCGCCCACAGCTGCACCTCCGGTACGTTGCGCACGTTGAGCTCGTCCAAAAAGCCTGCGTGGTCGGATGCGTCGGCGTCAATCGACGCGGTTTGCAGCCCAAGTCCCTCGCACACGGCGTCGATGGTCTTGATGCAGTGGTCGCTGTGGGGGGAGCGACGTCGCGACACCACCACTGCCACGGGTCGCGGCGCCGCAACACGCGTCTTGAGCTCAAGCGCCGTCAGCAGCCTCATGACGGCACCATCGTCGGCGCTAGCATCGATGCCGAGGTGGGCGCTGTACTGCCGATGGCCGCAACAAAGAACTCCAACCACGCTCCGAGTGCGGCGATCTCATGCCGCGGTGCCATGCGCGGGTCGGCCATCCACAACGCAGCCGCGTCGCCGACCGACAGGTTGCGGATGCGCGCCGCTGCGCCAAACTGGACGACCTGCACCGGCGCAAGCGCGCGCGCGTCGTCGTCGTCGGCGAAACGCAAGGTGTGCAACACCACGTCGCCACTGCCGTCTTTCATACCGGAGCACGGCAACACGCCCAGCGGCGCCAGCATGCTTGTGCACAGCCGCGCAAACGCGCGCCCCGCGGCCAACGCCGACAACCGCCCGCCCGCAAATCCCGGCGACAACAGCGCGTCGGCCCACACCGCGTGTTTGACGAATCCTGCCGGGCTGTCGCGCAGCGGTGCGTCGCGCACACAATCGGTGGCACGCAAAAGCGCCCACGCACGCGCTGGCCAGCCTTGATCTCCGTCGTGACTCGCGAGCACCACAGCACTTGAAAGCGGGTCAAGCGCGCAGTTGATGGCATCGACGGCCGCATGCACGCATGTTTGCACGAGTGCATTTTTGTCCGCGGCGCTGCTGCCGCTATCGACGTCTCGCAGCGCGTAAAACACGCCGCGCGTGCGCAAGGCGTGCGCGTAGCGCAACAACAACGCGCGATCGTCGATGCTGCGCAGATCTAAGCCGCGCGCGTCGGGGCCGGCGCCGAGCACGTAGCCCAGCAAGGCATCGACACTGCACGTGATGGGCTGCGGCTTGCCGTCTGAAAAGCGCACCGGTTGTCCGTCGGGCGCTAAGCGCAGCGCCGACCAGGTGCCGTCGTGCAGCGCGACTTCAAGGTGTGCGACGTCGCCGTGCACCGCCACCACGCGTGCACACACGACGTGGCCGCGCGCCGCTGGTGGGCACAAATTCTTGGACGCCAACAGCACCGCGCCCGGCACCACGATCTGCGACACAGCGTCGGTCAAGTGCGCGCTCAACGCTGCCGCCACCGTTGGCACATCACCCGCGCGCAGCGCGAAGCCGTCCGTCTCGCGCACCGCGACCTCGACAGGCAGCCGCAAGCTGACGGCACCCAAGCGCTCGCGTGTGGCAGCGGGCAACAATTTCAACAGTGCTTCGACAAGACAGCGCCGCTGCACGGCACCGGTAGCGCGCGCCAGCAACGCATCGGGATGCGCGGCGATCGCGGGTGCTCCCTCGACAAACGGCGCGTCAAAGGGTTCTTTGCCGCGCACAAAGCGCAGCGCGCGGGCGAGCGCATCCACATGCGCGAGGTTGTCCCACGCCGGCAACTGCACGCTTGCGACAAACACCTTGAGCGCGCGAAAGTCATCGAGCCGATCGATGTCGACGTGCGCGGTCAACATCGGCGCGTCGCTCTTAGGTCGCGGCTGCGGCAGCACACTCATCGCGACACACGCATCGCGCGCGTCACCAAGCCTCGGCGCAGCACGCCGTCCACCGACCGCACCAGCGTAACGAGAGACGTGAACAACAACGCAACTCCAAACCGTGCCAACGCCGACCTCGCTGCGGGCGTGGCATTGACGCTGCCCCGAAGTGGTGTAGCACAACCCATGCGGAAGATTTTGGGGTTCGTGTTGTTGACGGCCGCGTGCGCGCCCCAATTCGACCCTGCGTCGCTCATCAAAAACGCCCGCGTGCTGGCGGTCGTTGCAACCCCCCCCGAAGCGGTGCCGGGGACGTCGGTGACGTTGACTCCACTGGTGGTCTCCCCCACCGGCACGCTGAGCGAAGGCGATGGCTATCAAGCACAATGGTGGCGCTGCCCCAATACCGACAGCGACGCGCTCGGCGATTTTTCGCAGTGCACGGTGCCCGACGATCGCGCCGTCGTCGGTGCCGGTGCGCCGTACGTGGACGTCGTGCCCAGCGACGTGTTTGGCACCTTTGACCCCGCAGTCCCTCCCGGAGCACCCCCGACACAGTTGCCGTCGGACAAGGCGTTTGGTGCGCTGCTGGGCTACTGGCGGGTCGTGGGCCTCACGATGCAAGCCGGCGCACGCAAGGTCGACGCGTTTAAGCGCGAGCCGGTGTATCTGCCGGTGCGCTTAGACAGCATCGATGCGCGCTTGGCCGCGCTCGACACACGCCAAAACGTCAACGGCACGCTTGAGGCCAACACCAACCCGCTGTTGACTGGCGTGCTCGTGCGGACCGGCAGCGTCGACGGCGCCACCGTGACGCGGTTACGCAAAGGTGCGACGGCGTTTTTTGACCCGCAGTATGACGACCGCTCGCTGCAAGAATACTTTTCGCTCAAAGTCGACCTCGCTGGGCTCGACTTGACCAGCAGCGCGGCGCTCAAAGACGTTGCGCTTGACGACTTGCTCGCGCGCTTTGAACGCGTGCAGCGCTGCGAGGTGCCGGTGTTTTCCTGGTTCGTCACCGCCGGCACCTTGCGACGCGACACCACGCTTGATGAAGGCGTGCTCGCGCGCGTGTTTGACGGGCGCGCGGTGCCCTGTCCTCCCGTCGAGGGCGAGGTGCGCATCCCGCAGGTGCAGTACACAGCGCCCACCGGCGAAAGCGGCGACGCGGTGCCCAAAGACGGCGTGGTGCATGCGTGGGTGGTGATGCGCGATGGCCGCGGCGGCACCGCAGTGCGCGCGTTTGATGTCGACGTGAAATGATCGTGCCAGCGACCCTGCAAGGCTCAATGTGGTGATGCGCATCCTCGTCATCGGCGCCGGCGCTCGAGAGCACGCGCTAGCGTGGCACTTGGCGCGCACCGGCAACGCCGTCACCGTATGCCCTGGCAATGCTGGCATCGCGCAGCAGCACCGCTGCATCGCGCCGACAACGAGCGACAACGCAGGTTTTTTGCGCGTGGCCAAAGACGTCGGCGCGCAATTAGTTGTGGTTGGACCTGAGCAACCGCTCGTCGACGGCGTCGTGGACACGCTGGCTGCGGCTGGCATCACGACGTTTGGACCGAGTGCCACAGCCGCGCGCCTAGAGGGTTCAAAGGCCTTCATGAAAGACGTTTGTCGTGCCGCTGGCGTGCGCACCGCGGACTACGTCGTCGCGCGCGCCCCCGCGGACGCCGAGGCGTTTTTGCAGCAGCGTGTCGACGGTGGTTTAGGCGCCGTCGTCAAGGCGGATGGCCTGTGTGCTGGCAAGGGCGTCGAGGTGTGCGCGGATGCGGCCGAGGCGCGCGTCCACGTCGAAGCGTTTTTGGCTGGCCGTTTCGGTGCTGCGTCGCGCACCGTGGTCGTGGAAGACATCCTGCGCGGTGACGAGGTCAGCTTGTTTGCGCTGTGCGATGGTGATAGCGCCGTCATGTTCAGCGGCGCCCGCGACCACAAACGTCTCGGCGACGGCGATGTCGGCCCCAACACCGGCGGCATGGGTGCGGTCGCGCCGCTGTCTGACCACAACGGCTTGCGCGCCTACGTGCACGCGCACGTCGTCATGCCGATTTTGCGCGAGATGCGCGCGCGGGGGGCGCCGTTTCGCGGCATTTTGTTTTGCGGCTTGATGGTGAACGAAACACCAAAGGGGCTCGACGTCAGCGTGCTTGAGTTCAATGTGCGTTTCGGCGATCCCGAAACCGAAGCGCTGCTGCTCGGTCTTCCCATCGACCTCGCACCCGTCTTGCACGCGGTGGCGTCGGGCGCGCCGCTGTCTTCGTCACTGGTGTTAGCGAGCCAGCGCCATAGCGCCGTGGTGGTGGTGGCCGCGGCGGGCTATCCGCATGCGCCCGAGGCTGGCGGCGTCATCACCGGCATCCAGCGCGCCAACAGCGAACCAGGCGCGCGGGTGTTTTGTGCCGGTGTCGCCAGTCGTGGTGACGCCCTCGTCGCAAGTGGCGGCCGCGTGCTGGTGGTGGGCGGCAGCGGCGACAACTTTAGCGATGCCATCGCCACTGCCTACCGCGCGCTGGGCCACATCATGTTGCCCGGTATGCAAGCGCGCACCGATATCGGCAGCAGCGTCACAGCCCACGCACCCGACGTGCCAGTTCGATCGTTCATCTCCCAAGGTCGATGACATTTCGATTGTTCATCTCCCAAGGTAAACGAAATGCACCCCAAACACCGAGGTCGAGCCGATGCCCAGCATGGATGTTGTCTGCAAACCCAACATGCACGAGGTCGCAAACGCCATCGACCAAGCGCAAAAAGAGCTCAAGACGCGCTGGGACTTCAAGGACACCGACGCGAGCATTGACGAGACCGAGGATGGCTACAAACTTGAAGCCACCACCGAAGATCGCGTCAAAGCGGCCGCGGACGTGCTTGAAGACAAGTTCATCAAGCGCAAGCTCTCGGTGAAATTTCTTGAGCGCAAAGACGCCAAACCCTCGGGCGCGCGCTGGGTGATGACGGTGTTGTTAAAGACCACGCTTGATGCGGAAAACGCGCGCAAGATCACCGCGCTGATCAAGGAGTCGAAACAGTTTAAAGTCACAGTGTCGATCAACGGCGACAAAAAAAGCGGTGAGACCAAGCTGCGCGTTGACAGCAAGAGCATCGACGAGCTGCAAGCTGTGCAGGGCTTCTTGCGCGTGCAGGACCTGCCTGTGCAGCTGAGCTTCGAAAACTATTCGTCGCGCTAGCGCAAGCGCGCCGGACTGATCCAGCGAAGCCGGGGTGTGCGCGATGCTCCCGGTGATTTTGGTCACTGCGACCGACCAACGCGTCATCGTCACATCGTGCGCACAGCGATCTGCGGCCACCACACAGCACCCCGCGATCGTGCGGATCGATGACACCGTCACACCAGCGCACACCTAAGATCTCAAGCCCTTCGCGTCGCGCGCCGGGCAAGGCGTGGTGCTGCCGCTGGCACGGTTTGCGCATCCACTACGGTCATCGACGCTTCACCGTGTGCGGTGCAGCAACAAGCCGCGGGAGCAAGACGATGACGCAGGCAACCCAAACCACCGACGCGCAGGAAGACACGGTGCCAAACGAGGTCTCGCATCGAGCGGTGACCGGCGAATTTCACAGTTCACCTCCCAAGGTCGGTGACCTCAATTGTTCAGCTCCCAAGGTCGGTGAATTGCTCGACGCTATCGAGTGGCTCAGGCGTGCCGGCATCGTCAGCGGCGAGGGCGCGCCGTTCGCGGCGTTTTTCGATGAAGCCGACTGTGGCGACGACAACGTCGACAGCGAATAGGCCGCCGCGCACATCGCAGGGGACCCTACCGTTGCTCCCTTCCGGGCCTGGCGGGGTTTGGGCGTTGCGATTGCGCGACAGCGGTCCGTCGATAGCCATTTAAGGCGCGCATGACAAGGCGCAAGCTGTTGCGAGCGCCCCCCCGAACCGCCACAAGCCGGCGTGGAGGTTCACATATGGCAAAGAAAATTCTGCTCGCGGTGCTGGGTGTAGTGGCGGCGTCTATGGTCGTGGTCTCGCTGCAGCCGTCCAAGTTTACCGTGGAGCGCTCCGCGACCATCAACGCGCCGCCCGCGCTGGTGTTCGGGCTCATCGACACGCCCTCCAACCGACCGAGCTGGTACCCGTGGACCAAGCTCGACCCCAACCAAAAAAACACCTTCAGCGACACCAAATCAGGCGTTGGTGCGAGCTTTTCGTGGGTCGGCAACGACAAGGTGGGCGAGGGACGCCAAACGATCGTCGCGTCGACGCTCAACGGCAAGGTTGTGGATCGCCTCGACTTTGAAAAGCCCATGAAGATGACCAACACCAGTACCTTTACGCTGGTGCCCACCGGCAATGACACCCAGCTGACCTGGGCCATGTCGGGCGACAACAACTTTATGGGCAAGGCGTTTTCGCTGTTCGTCGACATGGACAAGATGCTTGGCAAAGACTTCGAGGAGGGCCTCGCCAACCTCAACACCATCGCGAGCACGCAAGCGCGCGCTGCCGCTGCTGCCGCCAGCGCCGCTTCCGCCGTGCCGCCGCCACCAGCCACGCCGCCCGCCGTCCCCAACAACGGCGCGTCGTTACAGGTGTATTAAGAGCGTTCGCGGTCAGGCGGGCCACACGTCGCCGGCGTGCACGGTGCGTAAGCCTGTGGCGGTGCGCAACACCAGCGCACCTTCGTCGTCGAGCGCGTCGGCGTGTCCTCGCATCACGGTGCTCCCGTCGCTGACGGTGACATCCTTGCCGAGTGTGGCGGACGCACGCACAAGCGTGTCCCTAGTGGCTGTGAAGTCCGCAAGTGACGCGGTGGTGCGGGCGAGCGCGGCGTCGCGCAGCGCCACCGCAAGTTGCACGCGATCGACGTTGCCTTCGCCGAGCATCTCAAGCGTGCCGACGATCGCCGATAGCGCTTCGGGCACGTCGTCGGCGGCGATGTTGACGCCGACGCCGAGCACCGCGGCCGTCAGCTCACCAGCTTGCCAAGCCACCGCCTCCACGAGCACACCACCGAGCTTTTTAAGGTGGCCGTCTTGCATGAACACCAAATCGTTAGGCCATTTGATCTGCAGCGTCGGCGCGCGTGGCGACAACGCGTCAAACAAACCGACCGCCGCAGCCAACGTCAAGCGATGCGCCAGGCGCGCGGGGCAGTGCGGCCGTAGCACCACCGACATCAGCACCGCATGCGTGACGCCGTGCCACTGCCGCCCGAGTCGCCCGCGTCCTTGGCTCTGCTCGCGCGCGATAATGGCGGTGCCATGCGGTGCACCTTGAGCCGCGTACTCCTTCGCGATGCGCTGCGTGCTGTCGACGGTGTCGAGGGTGACTATGAGCACGTGGGGCGCCGCTTACTCCGGCAGCAGTTGGATCTTCATCGACAGGTCGACGCTGGTGGCCTGGTGCGTCAGCGCACCCATCGAGATTAAGTCGACGCCGGTGGCCGCCACGCGCGCTAAGCGTTCGGCCGTCATGTTGCCGCTCGCCTCAAGCGTGACGGTGCGGCCCGTGCGTTGTTGGTACGCGCGGGTGCGCTTGACCGCCTCCGCCAGCGTCGTGTCGTCCATGTTGTCGAGCAAAATCGCTTGCACATCGAGCGCCAAGCACGTGTCGACTTGCGCAAGCGAACCCGCCTCAACCTCAATTTTAACGAGGTGGTGCGCATAGTCGCGCGCGCGTAGCACGGCGGCCTCAATGCCGCCCGCGGCTTCGATGTGGTTGTCTTTGATCAAGATGCCATCAAACAAACCCATGCGGTGTCCGTGGCCGCCGCCATGGCGTACCGCGGCTTTTTCGAGCGCGCGCCAACCGGGGGTGGTCTTGCGGGTGTCGATGACGCGCGTGCCGGTGCCGTTTAACATCGACGACAGTGCGCGAGCCTGCGTCGCTATCCCCGACAAGCGCATCAGAAAATTCAACGCTGGCCGCTCACCGACGAGCAAGCTGTGGGCACGACCCGTCGCTGTGATGACGAGGCTGCCGTTGGTGATGTGCGCGCCGTCGGTACACAGCACGTCGACAGCGACGGTGGGATCTAAGCGCTCAAACACGCGCGCAAACACCTCGACACCGCTGAGCACCAAGTCCTGCTTGGCTTTGACGCGGCCGACGGCGCGCGCGTTTGCCGGCACACACGCCAGCGTGGTGATGTCGCCCGAGGCGGCGAGGTCTTCATCAAACGCGAGGTCGATCAAGCGGTCGAGGTGGGCGCGGTTCATGGGCTCGCCGTTAGCACGGTGCGCGCAATCGCGCACCGATCGACCGCTGTGCGCACGTCGACAGCGAGCGCCGTCGGACAAGCGACCGATGCGCGCAGTCACACAACACTGGTCACACGACGGCGGTTCACAAGCGCGCTTTAGGTGCAGTAGCGTCAATCCATGGCTCCCGCGGCATCGGCCCCCAGCGTCAAAAATCGCGCGCGCTCCGTCGCGCACCGGTGGGGCCCAGCCGCCGTCGTGAGCGCCGCGGGGCCACAGCTGATCGCCCTCGGCATTCGCTTCGACGAGGAAGATCTGCCGACGTCGGAGACCTTCGTGATGCGCTTGGGGCCTGGCAAAGCAGACGCCGTCGACGGCATGGTCGGCACCGCGCAAGCCGTCGCGGTCACGCCCGCGGGCGCCGTGTTTGTGCTCGATGCGCGCGGCACGCTGTCGGTGGCGGGAAAGCGCCATCAACTTCCCGGTGGCTGTGCGCTCGCCGCTGACGTCGACGGCGTGTGGGTGGCGGGCGACACCCGCCTGCACCGCTTCAGCGCCGCCGGTGAGCCGCTCGGCGACGTGCATAACGCCAGCGCCTTGTTGCTGTCGTCGTCACCGGTGGGGCTGTTGTGTGCGACTGCGAACCACCGGCTGGCACTGTTGAAGTCGGGTGCGCTCGCTGATGTGCCGCAGCCGGCGTCCGCACACGGGCCCAGCGCAATCCATTTGGACGTCGACGGCACCATCACGGCGGCGTTCGGTACCGCGATCATACAAGGCACCTCCGCAGGCGTGGTCGTCATGGCGACGTCGACGTTTCACATTGACGCCATCGCGCGCTTTAAGGGCCGCACGTTTGCGGCCTCAAAAGTGCACGGCTTGTGCGTCGTGAGTGAAGGGGCGGTACACAAGCTGCGCCCGAGCATCCGCGCGCACACCCTCACCGCTAACGACGATGTCATGGTGGCGAGCGCGGCGCTGTGTCTGGCGACCACCGACGACGGCGTGGAATTTTTGACGCGCGATCTTGCGCCGTTCGTGCGCATCGCGGACCAGCGCGTGCCGCGCTTTTTACCGTCGGCCAGCATCGACGTGTAGCGTGCGTGTTAGCTGATGCTCGCGTCGCCCGCGTCGCGTATAACGGTGCCATGTTCACGCTGGTCATGCTCATGACGCCGATGCAGCTCCCTGACGTGGTGATTGAGGGTGCGCTACCGCTCAGCGTCGACCGCTTTTACGATGTAGCGTTTGACGTGCCTGCCGGTGTGGCCGAGATCGAGATTCACCAAAGCAGCCTCGACGACCGCGATGTGCTCGACTTCAGCCTCCATGACGCAGACGGCACGTTTCGCGGTGAAGGTGGCGGGCGCTTACACACCGTCGTCATCAATGCCGCCGCCGCCACGCGCAGCTATCTGCCAGGCTTGGTCGACGCGCGGCGCTTCATCGTGTCGATCGGCGCCGCGCGCTTGCAATCGCCGACGCCTTGGTATCGCGTTGAGGTGTTGTTTCGCAGCGAGGTCACCCTCATCGCAACTGTTCGCACACCGTACGTAGCGAGTGCCCCCCTCGATGTGCGGGCACGTTTTTACGCAGGCGATTTTCACGTACATTCTGAAGACAGCAACGACGCGCGCCCACCGCTAGATGAAATCGTACAGTTTGCGCAAAGCCGTGGACTCGACTTCTGCGTCGTCACTGACCACAACACCAGCGCACACATTGAACGCATCGTGCCAGCACAGCAGCGCGTGAGCGGCGCGCCGCTGTTGTTGATCCCCGGCGTCGAGTTCACCACCTACGCCGGCCACGCCACCGGTTTTGCCGCTACGCAGCCGGTCGATTGGCGCTTAGGACACAACGACGCCACGCTCAAAAAAGCCGTGCAGGCGTTTAAGGATCAAGGTGCGCTGTTGTCCATCAACCACCCTGCGCTCAACTTAGGCGATGCCTGCATCGGCTGCGCGTGGACGCAAGAAATTCCATCGCACGACCTCGCTGCGGTTGAGGTCGCCACCAACGGCTACCTCCCCACCGGTCGGTTCTTTTTCGAGGACGCGCTGCTGTTTTGGGAAGGCTTGCTCGACAGCGGCATGCACCTGGCGGCGCTGGGTGGTTCCGACGACCATCAAGCAGGGCAGGACAGCACCGCAATCGGCGACCCAACGACGCTGGTGTTCGCCGACAACCTGAGCGTGGAAGCGATCGCACAAGGCGTCTTGGCGTCACGCACCGTCGTCAAACTGCAAGGACCCGGCGATCCAATGATCGACTTGCAGACCGCTCCCGCGCGCAACAGCGGCGACCATCTCGACACGGTGGCGTTTCACGACAAAGTCACGGTGTCAGCGACGGTGACGGCGGGCATCGGCAACCAGTTCGCGTTCGTGCAAGAGGGCGAGTATGCGCTGAGCGAAGACATCACCCGCGACCCGCAAACCTTCAGCGTCGACATCACGCCGCCGGCCAGCGGCGAGGTGCGCGTGCGCGCTGAGGTGGATGACGGCGACGTCCCCCGCACTGTCACAAGCTACGTGTGGATCAAAAGCGCGCCACCACCGTCGGGTTGTGGGTGCGGTGCTGTCGAGGGTGCGCTGGGGGTGCTGCCCATCGCGCTCGTCACACTGACGCGTCGTCGTCGTCGTCGCGCGAGTCAGCCATGACGGAGCCAAAGCTGTCGCCGATGGTCGCGCTTTTTCAGCCAGCGCATCAACCGGCGCCATCACCCACAAGACCGAAGTCAGAGGTGTTGCCGGCGGGTGCTCTGACGCCGAGCGAGGTGATGTTTCGCGCCACCAAAAACGTCGAGCACCTCAACAAAAACGGTGCGCTGCTGGTGGCGGGTGAGCTGTTTGACGACAAGGTCGGTCGCGGTGGTCATCTGAATTTTTTGCTCAAGGACCAGCGCGATCAGTTGCGATGCGTAATGTTCTTTCAGCACCTGCAGCGCCTGCAGTTCAAGGTCGAAAAAGGCATGCGTGTCCTCGTCACCGGCAAGATGGCGGTGAAGTTTTCATACGTGCAGTTGGTCGTCGATGCCATCGAGCCCCTGGGCATCGGTGCGCAAGAGTTGGCGTTTCAACAACTCAAACAACGCTTGACGGCGTCGGGCGTGTTTGCGGACGACAAAAAGCAAGCGCTGCCGTTGCTGCCACGTCGGGTCGGCATCGTGACGTCGCAGCACGGTGCGGCACTGCACGATGTGCTCAAGCGGCTGCGCGAGCGCTTGCCGGGCGTGCAGGTGTTGCTGCGCTGCACCAAGGTGCAGGGGGACGGTGCCGCAGCGGAGATAGCGGAAGCGATCCGCCTCGTCGACAAAGCGGGCTGCGATGTGATGTTGGTGGTGCGCGGTGGTGGCGCCGCCGACGACCTCGGCGCCTACAACACCGAACCCGTCGTGCAGGCGATCGCGCACGCGAACACCCCCGTCGTGTGCGGCGTTGGCCACGAAAGCGACGTCACCCTGGCAGACCTCGCCGCCGACAAACGCGCCTCCACGCCGACGCATGCCGCCGAGCTCGCGGTGCCGCGCTTGTCGGACCTGATGTTTCAACTCGCGCGTTTGCGCGAGCGCATGGACGCTGCCGTGCGCGCACAGCAGGCGCACGCACGCTTGAAGCTGTCGCGCCACAAAGAAGTGCTGTCGATGGCGCAGCAGCAGCTGGGCGCACCGCGGCGTCGCATCGAGACCCTCAAGCACCGTATGCACGCGCTGGTGCAACGTCGGCTGCAGCTCAGCCGCGATCAGCTTAGCCACACGCAGCTGCAACTGCAGCGCCAGCACCCCGCTATCAAGCTCGAGCAGCAACGCGCACGCTTGTCGCGCCTGCACCATGGACTGGCGGCACCGGTGCAGCGCCGCGTGCGCGATGGCCACAGCGCGTTTCAACGTTTGGTCGCGCAGATGCATGCGCTGTCGCCGCTCGCGGTGCTGTCGCGCGGCTACGCTGTGGCGACCGACGTTGCGGGTCGCGCCATCGTCGACGCCAACAGCGTGAGCATCGGGGACGCCGTCCGCGTTCGCGTGCATCACGGCCAATTTGACGCGGTGGTGAGTAAACCCAAAGGCACCTGAGTGCGCGTGCATCCGCAGCAGCGGTCGTCTATGCTCGCGCGCCTATGGCACCCCCCACGTCGACGCGCCGCAACTCATTCGTTTGCAATGGCAGCGCCATCGCCATCGACAGCACCGACAGCGCGCTGCAAACGAACCTCACGCTCTCGCGATTTTTACGTCGGCGTGGCCTGACTGGCACCAAAGAGGGCTGTGCGGAGGGCGACTGCGGCGCGTGTAGCGTGCTGGTCAGCGATATCGACAGCGCGGGTCACCCCACGTGGCGCTCGACGTGCGCGTGCATCACGTTTTTGCCGATGGTGTTTGATCGCGAGGTGGTGACCGTAGAGGGGCTTGCGAGCGGCCCGACGCTGCACCCCGTGCAAGCCGAGATGATCGAACACGGCGGCAATCAATGCGGCTATTGCACGCCAGGATTTTGCATCGCGATGGCGGCCGAGCACGCGCAACAACACGCCAGCGGCGTCGTCGACGCGCAACTCGCGTGCCGCAATCTCGATGGTAACTTGTGCCGCTGCACGGGATACCGGCCGCTCCGCGACGCCATGCACGCAGCACTCGCGCAAGCATCCACCACGTTGCCGTCGCGTCCGCGGCTGCCGGTGTTGCAACCCCTCGACGTCGTTGGCGCCAGCGCGAGCGCGCCGCGCTTTTTGCGCCCCACCAGCGTGCAGGAGCTACTGCATCTGCGCGCGCAACATGCCGATGCACAGCTGGTGGGAGGTGCCACGGAGCTGGGCGTGTTGTTCACCAAGCGCCACACGTCGTTTCCGTTGTTGCTATCGACCGAAGGCGTGCGGGCACTGAGCACCATCACCGACGCTGGATCGTACTGGGAGGTCGGTGGCGCAGCGACGCTGACCACGCTCGACGAGGTGGTGGGCGCGCAAGTCCCAGCGCTGCGAAAAATGCTGCGGGTGTTCGCGTCGCGGCAAATTCGCAACCGCGCAACGCTCGCGGGCAACATCGTCACCGCCAGTCCCATCGGCGATCTGCCGCCGCTGTTGCTGGTGCTCGATGCGGTTGTTGTCTGCAGTTGCGTCAGCGGTGAGCGTCGCGTGCCGATTGCGGAGTTTTTCGTCGGCTATCGAAAGACTGCATTGCGCGCCGACGAGGTGGTCACTGCGGTGCAGCTGCCTAAACCGCCCGCCGCGGCGCGCCTACACAGCTACAAAGTGAGCAAGCGCCGCGAACTCGACATCTCTGCAGTTGCGGCCTGTATGTGCGTGCACACTGACGACAACGACGTCATCACGCACGCGCGCGTCGCGTACGGTGGCGTAGCTGCCACGCCGGTGCGCGTCGACAGCGCCGAACGTGCGTTGGTCGGACGCACCCTCGCTGCCTCCTGGCAAGACGCCGCTGCGGCCGTGCGCGCATCGCTGACGCCGCTGACCGATGCGCGTGGATCCGCGCACTACCGCACCGAGCTCGCGGTGCGCTTGCTTGAGAAGTTTGCGCGCGGCGTCACCAGTGAAGCGCAAGATGACGACATCGAATTCGCCATCGAAGCACCGTGGCCGCAGTTAGACGCGTCGCGCAGCTTGCGCCACGACAGCGCGCGCGGCCACGTCACGGGAGATGCGCTTTACGTCGACGACATCGCCGAGCGCCGCGGCATGCTAGAGATGTGGCCGGTGCTGTCGAAGCTGGCTTGCGGCACCATCACGCGCATCGACACCACCGCCGCCAAAGCGATGCCTGGGGTGGTGTGCGTGCTGACGGCCGCAGAGATCCCAGGCGACAACGACGTCGGTGCGATCCGAAAAGATGAAGTGTTGTTGGCGCATGACGTCGTGAGCTTTCACAAACAACCGATCGCGGTGGTGGTGGCGGACACTGTCGAGCACGCGCGGCAAGCGGCCGAGGCGGTGGTGGTGCAGATCGCTGCGCGTCCGCCGATTTTGGGCATCGACGCGGCTATCGAAGCGCACAGCTTCCATACCGCCGCACACGTCATCGCGCGCGGTGACGTTGACAGCGCGCTGAAAATCGCGCATCGATCGCTCAAAGGCACCGTGCGCATCGGCGGCCAAGAACACTTTTATTTGGAGACACACGCGGCGTTTGCGGAGCCCGGCGATGATGGCGACGTGCACGTGGTGTCCTCGACCCAACATCCAAGCGAAATCCAAGCAGCCGTCAGCCACGTGCTTAATATCCCCCGTCATCAAGTGGTGGTGACGGCGCCGCGCATGGGCGGCGGCTTTGGCGGCAAAGAGACGCAAGGTAACGCCTGGGCCGCGTTGGTCGCGTTGGCAGCGATGACGACGCGAAAACCAGTGCGCATCATGCTCGATCGCGACATCGACATCGAGGTCACCGGCAAGCGCCACCCGTTTATGGTGATGTTTGACGTCGGCTTTGCCGCTGATGGCGTCGTGACCGCGCTGGACGCGCGCGTGTTCAGCGACGGTGGTTGGGCGCTCGACCTCAGTGAATCCATCAACGACCGCGCGCTTTTTCACCTCGACAACGCGTACCACATCGCCAACATACGCATGACCGGACGCGTGGTGAAGACCAACGTCGTGAGCCACACCGCGTTTCGCGGCTTCGGCGGACCGCAGGGCATGTTGGTGATTGAAGAGGTGCTGTCGCGCGTGGCGCACGCCCTCAAGCTCCCGGCTGACGTCGTGCGCGAACGCAACTTTTACCCGGCGCGCGGTGGGACCACGCCGTATGGCCAGGCCGTCGACGACAACCGCATCCCCAAGATGTGGCAGCTGCTCAAAGACAGCGCGCACTATGCGCAGCGGCGCGCGCACGTCGACGCGCACAACGCCAACCACCCCGACGTCAAACGCGGTCTCGCCATCACGCCCGTCAAATTCGGCATCTCGTTTACCGCGAGCTTTTTAAATCAAGCCGGCGCCTTGGTGCACATCTACCGCGATGGCAGCGTGCAAGTGAATCACGGCGGCACCGAGATGGGACAGGGGCTGCACACCAAGGTGATCGGCATGGTGATGCGCGCGCTGGGTGTATCGCGCCATCGCGTGCGGGTCATGAAGACCGCCACCGACAAAGTGCCCAACACCTCGGCGACGGCTGCGAGCGCTGGCACGGACCTCAACGGCGCTGCTGTAAGCCTTGCTGTCGAAACGCTGCTCGCGCGGCTGCGGCCGATCGCAGCGTCGTTGTTGAGCACACGTGCTGTCCGCGAGGTCGACGGCAGCGATGTGCAGTTTCGCGACGACTGCGCTTGGGCGCACGGGGCGCAGGTGACGTTTGCGGAGGTGTGCGCGGCCGCGTACCTGCAGCAAGTGTCGCTGTCGTCGACCGGTTTTTACCGCACGCCCGACGTCAACTACGACCGCAGCATTGGACGCGGCAAGCCGTTTCACTACTTCGCGTACGGCGCGTGTGTCGCCGAAGTGGAGCTTGACGCGCTGTCAGGCATGAAGCGTGTGCGTCGCGTCGACATCTTGCATGACGTCGGCGATTCGCTCAACGCGCAGATCGACCGCGGCCAGGTTGAAGGGGCGTTTATGCAGGGGGTGGGGTGGCTCACGAGCGAAGAGCTGTTGTGGGACGCGGACGGCAAGTTGCTAACGCACTCGGCGTCAACCGTGCAGATCCCCTCGATGGGTGACGCGCCCGGAGTGTTCATCGTGCGCCTGCTCGACGACGTGGTGGCGCAGGGCGACGCCACCCAGCACGATGTCGTGCACGGCTCCAAGGCAGTGGGCGAGCCGCCCCTGATGTTGGCGTTGGCGGTCCGCGAAGCGTTGCGTGACGCAGTGCTTGCGTTTGGCGGCCCGTGCGCGATGGATTCGCCGTTGACGCACGAGCGGCTGTTGTCGTTGCTGACGCGCTGACGCACCGTGTGGACGGTGATGTGCCCAAGCGCGTCACCTGTTGCAACGCTGCACCGCATCAGCGAGCACCACG
>JAYTVG010000555.1:0-4737 GCA_043744135.1 Deltaproteobacteria bacterium
TTTTCTGACGTCGTCGATGACCTCGTAGATGATGCTGAAGGTGCGCACGTCGACACGCTCGTGTTGCGCCAGGGCCGCGGCTTTGTTGTCGGGCTTCGAGTTGAATCCGACCACCATCGCTTTGGACGCGATCGCCTGGTTGACGTCGGATTCCGTCACGGTACCGACACCCTTCAAAATCACGTTGACCTTGACCTTCGCGGTGGTCAGGCGCTCGAGCGCTTGGCTGACGGCCTCGCATGAACCGTTCACGTCCGCCTTCACCACCACGCGCAGTTCGATCTGCTCGTCTTGGCCAGCCTGCTTGCCCATGAACTCGAGCAGGTTCGACATCGGCGAGTTTTGGCGTTTGAGCGCCTCCTCGCGGGCCTTTTGCTGACGGTGTTCGGCAACCGTGCGCGCGGTTTTTTCGTCCGCGACCGCGTTGAGCTTGTCACCAGCGTCGGGGACGCCGTCTAAGCCCAGCACCTGCACGGGCATCGATGGACCAGCCTCTTTGACGGTATCGCCGCGTGAGTCAATGAGCGCACGCACCTTCCCCGAATGCTCGCCAGCGACGATGAAGTCGCCAACACGCAGCGTCCCACTTTGCACCAGTACCGTCGCGACGGGGCCGCGCCCCTTGTCGAGCTCAGCTTCAACGATGGTGCCGTCGGCGCGACGCTCTGGGTCCGCGCGCAGCTCAGCGATTTCGGCTTGCAGCACGATGGCGTCGAGCAGCTTGTCGATGCCGATGCGCGTCCGTGCACTGACCGGAATCATCATGGTCTCGCCGCCCCAATCCTCAGGCACCAGTTGGTGCGACGTAAGCTGCTGCATGACGTTTTCGGGCTTGGCTTCGGGCTTGTCGATCTTGTTGATGGCGACGATGATCGGCACCTTGGCACTTTTGGCGTGTTGGATGGCCTCGGCGGTTTGCGGCATGACGCCGTCGTCGGCTGCCACGACCAACACAACAAAGTCCGTCACCTGTGCGCCGCGGGCCCGCATCGCGGTAAAGGCGGCGTGACCAGGCGTGTCCAAAAACGTCACGCGGCCGCGCGCAGTGTCCACGGAGTACGCGCCGATGTGCTGCGTGATGCCGCCGGCCTCACCGTCGGCAACTTTCGCTGAGCGAATGGCGTCAAGCAGGCTGGTTTTGCCGTGGTCGACGTGACCCATGACGGTGACGACAGGAGGACGCACGACCATGGTGCTGCTCTGCTCGACGGCGCTTTCCGCCACCAACAGATCTTGTTCCTCAAAGGCCACGTTTTTAACTTCGAAGCCGAACTCCGTGGCCACAAGCGTCGCGGTGTCTTGGTCGATGGTTTGGTTGACCGTCACCATCATGCCCATCGAGAACAGCTTTTGGATCACCTGGCCGCTTTTGATCGCCATCTGGTGCGCGAGCTCGGCGACGCTGATGAGGCCGTCCATCTCGACAACGCGCTTGTGTTGCGCCGCTTGTGTGATCTCAGGGCCCTTGCCTTTTTTGCCGGACTTGCGTTTTTTACCAGGGTTCAGCCACAGATCGCGGCCGCCGCGGTCGCCGCCACCACCTTTGCGGTCGCCACCACCTTCGCCCTCGCGCGGTGCGTCGCGTCGACCACGCGCTGCGCCAGGCAAACCGGGCGCGCCGCCCGGTGTCGCGCCACCAGAGACGTCCACCATCGTGGGGGCGCCGCCGAAGCGATCGCCGATGACTTTGTATTCGCGAATCGGTCCGCGCCCACCAGGTCCGCCGGGACGCATGCCGGGCTTGCGCACCTCAAACGTGCGATTTTCCGCGGCGAGGCGCGCTTTGATCGCGTCGGCATCGATGACGCGCACGACGTTGGTGGTGGCGCCGGGCGTCGACACCGCCACGGCCAGCTGTGGCGCGGCAGGACGCGCAGGAGCGACTCCTGCCGGCGAGGCCAGTGCAGCGGGCGCCAGCGCTGCCGGTGCTGCGAGCACACCGGCGGTGGCGGCGGACGGCGTAGCAGCGGCAGCGGGAGTGGCAGCGGCAGCGGGCATGGCGGCAGCGGGTGTAGCGGCAGCGGGCGTAGTGGCGGGCGTGGCGGCAGCGGGTGTGGTGGCAGGCGACCCCAAGGCACGCACGGCCGGCGCGATCACGGCGACGGGCGCGGTGCTCGCGACCGGCGTAGGCGGCGCTGGCGGCTCGACCTGGGGCGTTGAGACTGACGCGGCGCGCGACACTGGAGCCGGCGTCGCGACGACGAGCGGCGCCACGTGCACGGTGGGCTCGGGCGCGCTGGGCTCGGCGGCCGCCTCTTCGATGGCCGCGGAGCGACGCACCAACGTACGAGGTCGCGCGTCGCCAACGACGACTTTTGGTTTGTCTGAGTTGAAGGCGCGCATCGCCTCTGCTTCATCGACTGTGGACGAGTGGGTTTTGACCACCATCCCCGCCTTATTCAACTTGTCGACGACGTCCTGATTCGCCAGGCCGAGCTTCTTCGCCAACTCATGCACACGCAACTTACCCACGTAAAACCTCGAGACGCCGCCCGACAAGGGAGGCCACGACGAGCTTCTAGGCGCGCTTGTCGGGTTGTGCAAGATGCTCCGCACGTTGAAGATCGACGATCAGCTGCCGGGCGCGCGGCGTGCCGGACACAGCGAGCACTCCCGTCGGCTTCCTGCCAATCGCGACCCCCACCTCGGCCATCGCTGGACCGACCACCACAGCCACGGTGGTGTCGACGTCATCGGGCCCCTGCGTCACCAACCGCCTCGCGTCGGCCACGGTGCGCGCAGACAGGTCGATGGCCAACACCAGCGCGACGACGCCGCGGCCGCCGACGCCTTGGCCAATCACGCGCGCAACCTCTTCGCGCCCCGCCGCGAGCCCCCCGGCGCGCCGCACCAGGCCCAATCCGGCGCGCACCTCGGCTGCCATGGTGGCGACCACGGCGTCGAGCAGGGCGGGATGCGCGACCACCACCGGCTCGTCAAAGGCGCGCGCAAACGCTTCCTTTTGCACGGCGCGCGTCACGCACGTGCTCGACGCGCACGTCCATGCACCACGCCCGTGGGCGCGCGCACGCACGTCGAAGCACACCGCACCGTCGGGCGCGCGGGCAAAGCGCAACATTTCAGCCGACGCGGCGCTGGCGCGACACGCGATGCACTGACGAAAGGGCTCGTCGTGCTCGAGTGCAGCGCGTCGCTTGCCGCCACCGTGTTTTTTTCGGCTCACACCTGAGCGTCGTCGCCGGCAGCCTCGGGCGCTGGGGGCACCGCGTTTTGCAGCTCGACTTGCGCGGTATCAAACTGCACGGCGTCACGCTGCTCTGGCTCGCTGAGCGGTTTTTCGACCAGCGGCACTTTGCCATGGGTGAGCTTGGTGATGTATTCCGCGGCGGCGTACTTGAGTTGGCGCGCTTTGCCGGGCGAAAACCCTGCGACGTTGACGAGGCGATCCACATCTTCAAAAAACAGGTCCTCTGGCGACAGCACGTCGGCAGCTTTCAAGCGGCTCTGCACGTAGTCTTGCACGACGCCGAGCTTGCCCAACCGTTCGCCGTCAGCACTGGTCTTGCGCGCCTCGGTGCCGGCGCGGTCGACGGCAAGCACGATGCGGGCGTCTTCGCGTGCCGCCATGCGCACTTGATCGCGCTCACCCACTTCAACTTTGACGACCTCTTTGGCGCTCGCCTTCACACGCGGCACGGCGTCGGCGGAAAACCCCGGCAAGCCTGCGAGATATTCGTCGTCGGCATCGACCAGGTCCTGCGCCTTGCGAAAGCCGTGGTTGTAGAGCGTTTGCACGACGATGTCGGAGATGCCCTCGATGCGTGACAGCGACGCCCACGCGACTTCACGCTCCTCGGCGACTTTGGTCTCAGACGTGATGTCGATCTTCCAGCCCGTCAACTGCGCCGCCAAGCGTACGTTTTGCCCGCGACGGCCGATCGCAAGCGACAGCTGATCGTCGGGGACCACAATCTGCATGGTGTGGTTTTGCTCGTCCACCAGCACGCGCGTGACTTCGGCCGGCGACAGCGCGTTACACACGAAGCGCGCGTCATCTTCATCCCACGGCACGATGTCGATTTTCTCGCCGCGCAATTCTTGCACGACAGCCTGCACGCGCGATCCCTTCATACCGACGCACGCGCCCACAGGATCAACGTCACCGTCGTGGCTGCGCACCGCAATCTTGGTGCGCACGCCCGCTTCGCGCGCGGCAGCTTCGACCGACACGATGCCTTCCGCAATCTCGGGCACCTCTTGTTCAAAGAGCTTGACGACGAGATTTGGGTGCGTTCGCGACAACACGATTTGGGGACCGCGCGCGATTTCAAGCACGTCCATCACGTACGCCACGGTGCGATCGCCTGAGCGGATGTTTTCGCGCGGCACCTGCTCGCGCATCGGCAGCACGGCCTCGGCGCGGCCGAGATCGACGATGACGTTGCCGCGCTCAAAGCGCCGCACGATGCCGGTCACGAGCTCACCTTTGCGATCTTTGTATTCGCTGA
Organism: Deltaproteobacteria bacterium; assembly: GCA_043744135.1. GTDB lineage: Bacteria > Myxococcota > UBA727 > UBA727 > VGSZ01 > JAYTVG01. The sequence continues at coordinate 4,470 of JAYTVG010000555.1, forward strand.
AAATCGTATTGCGCTCGGCTTCGCGCACGCGTTGGATGATCACTTGCTTGGCAGTTTGTGCGGCAATGCGGCCGAAGTCTTTGTCGTTCACCTCGACGCCGAGGTCGTCGCCGATCACCTCTTGCGCGAGGCCTGGGTCGAGCTTTTTGGCGTCGTCGTAGCTGATCTCGATGCTGGCGTTTTTAACGTCCTTGACGACCTTTTTGAACTCGTACACGCGCACGGTGCCTAAGGTCTCGTCGAAGGTCACTTGCAAGTCCGCGGTGAG
>JAYTVG010000556.1:0-4735 GCA_043744135.1 Deltaproteobacteria bacterium
GAAACGCGCCGAACAGCGTCTTGCCGTTGGTGAAGGTGGCCGCGAATTCACCCGACACGGTGTCGCCCTTTTGGGGCGCGCTGTGGAAGGTGACGGTCGCTTTTTTGAGGTTCTCGGGAAACGCGTCGGAGTTGCCCGCGGCCGTGTTGCGCTGCACGACGCCCGCGACGGCGGCGTCCAACAAGTCGATGGCCTTGTCGACCTTCACGCCAGCCGCGGGTTCGTTAAACGCAATCTTCGCGACGATGTCGTCGTTGCCGCCGCCTTCAACGGGGAGCAGGTACTGCAGGTCGTAGTCCTTGCTGTCGGTCGTATAACGCATCTCGGTCGTTTCGAACTTGAGGTCGCGCGAGTCTTTGATCGAACCGTCGAGATAGTTTGGGCCGCTAGGGCAGCCCGCAAGCGCCCCCGCGGTGCCCGTGAGCGAGGTCAACAACAACCAGCGACGCATTGACATGACGAGCTCCAGCGAAACAGCGTGCATTAGGGCGCGCGTGAAAAACGTTGAATGACGACAGTGCGCGACGACGAGTTCGCGGCGGTGATGGGAAACGTCACGCTCAGCGTCACGAAGGTGTCGTCGGGGAGCAGCACGAAGTCGGCGTTTTTTCCATCCGTGTCCTCGTCGTCACCCTTAAACACCTGCTTCAAAAACGATGGGTCTTGCGGTCGGCGCGTCGACACCCGCACGCCATCTTGCGCCGTCACACAACCGTCGGAGGCGATGCTGTTGGCGCAGTGGCCGTACACCGCAATGATAGTGCCGTCGGAAAACACGCCCAAGCCTGGGTCGGTGCCGCTTTTGGCTTGGCCGGTTTCAAGCTCGCCGGGGGTGAAGGTGGCGCCGTCGTCGGTGCTGGTCCACAACACCACAGCGCCGCCGTTGTCGTCGTGAAACGCCGCGTAGATGGACGTCGCCGACGCCGCCACCGCCACGCGCCCATCGGTGTGCGACTGGGTTTGCACCATCGTGCTTAAAAACGTGCCATCAAGCTGCTCGGTGACGACGTAGATGCCCTCGGGGACCGTGTAGGTGCCGCCGTTTTCGTCGGGGAAGTCGTTGGACGCAATCACGCCGTGACCCACCACCACGCGCCCATCTGGCAGGTACGCGACGTTTGAGTAGTTGCCGGCCCCCGAGCTGTCGTTGAGCGTCGCCAGCGCCGGTGCGCCCGGTGCGCCAAGTCCGAGTTCAAGGTCGGAGCCAAAGATATCGGTGTTGGTGTAGCCAAAGTGCGTGTCGAGGTAGCTGACAGCGATGGAGCCGTCGCGCGCGGCCAACGCTGGGAAGCGGCCGGTGACGTCGCCAAGTGCACAGATCGGGTCTGATGGGTCGCGGCAGTCTGTGCCGCCATCGCCACTGTTGGCCGCTACCGATTGCACAGTGAACGTAGCGCCATTTTCCACCGCCACCACGAGGTCAGACGCCTGGCACGAGCCGGTCGCGATGCCACCGCCCGTGTAGGCGACCAGCAGCGCCCCGCTCACTGGGTCAGCGACGATGTCGAGGCTGTTGCCCGGTTGGTCTGGCACGGTGTCGACCAAGCGCACGCGCGGTGCGCTGCCGTCTTGCTCGTCCATCACGAAGATGTCGTTTTGCGGCACCGTCGGCGGCTCACCTGCGCCAAACGTGACGCAATCGACCTCGGGGGCTTCAGAACGAAACGCGTACACCACCGCCCAGCGTCCGTCGGGCCGCACCGCCAATGCGACGCCGACGACGATGTTGGCGTCGATGGGGTAGCTCTCGGTGCTGTCGAGCACCACACCGGGGTTGGTTGCTGGGGGCCCCTCGCCTTCACCCTCCCCTGGCGCATCTGACGGCTCGGTGGGCGGCGCACAGCCTGCGAGCGAGCCGAGGCTGATGGACGCGAGCAGGGCGAGGTGTGGGCGCATCATGGACGTCTAGCATGCAAAAGACGGCGCACCCACGCGCGTCGCCGAGCGTGCACTCAGCGCGCCGCGGCACCGGGGGTGTGGTGCGCAGTCCCCAGTTCAGCCGCATTGCGTAGACAACAGTCCCCACCGTCGCAGCCGGAAGTTGGGGTCTACACTCCACGGTTTGCCCGCGTGCGCCCGCAACCGCCTGAAAGATCGCGACTATGGCATCACCAGGCAGGTTGGCCCGCTTTTCGCTTATGCTCAGGTGTCTGAGTTTCAGACAGGAGGAGCAACCCAATGAGAACACTTCAAATCGCGAGCTTTTTCGCCATCACGCTGGTCGCAGCGACGGCTCGAGCGCAGGACTCTGGCGAATGTACGGGCGGCCTGTGCGGCGCGCCAGAGCAAAGCGGTGGCGGCTGCGGCTGCGGCTGCGGTTGCTCGATCCTGATCAACTTCTCAGACCAAGGCGACACGTACCAGTACGCCGACGACTACGATGACGACAGCATTGAAGATGACCAAGACAACTGTCCGTTTGCATTTAACCCCGACCAACTCGACACCGACAGCGACGCCCGCGGCGATGGCTGCGACAACTGCCTGCAGGCCGCCAACTTTGACTTGCGCGACAGCGACGCCGACGGCGATGGCGACGCCTGCGACAACGACGACGACGAAGACTTGGTGCTCGACTTAAACGACGACTGCGTCACGGTGCCCAACCCCGACCAGTCAAACGACGACAACGACTTCTTAGGCAACGCCTGCGACGCCGACGACGATGCTGACGGCTGTGATGACGCGGTCGACAACTGTGTGCTGCAAGCGTCGAGCGATTGCTTAGACTCAGGCGCCATCTTCACCGGCTCATGCTTTGACGACTTCGACGCCGACTCCATCCCCGACCAAATCGATCTGTGCCCTGGCGTCGTGTCAGTGGGCAACGGCGATGGCGACGAAGACGGCCTCGGCAACGAATGCGACTTCGACTTGGACAACGACGGCGTCGACAACACCTTCGACTCGTGCCCGAATTTTCCGAACCTCGACCAAAAAGACACGGACAAAGACGGCCTAGGCGACAACTGCGACCCGCGCTTGTGCTTCGTCATCGACCAAAACAACCCTGCGGACTGCTTGGACCCCGCTGGCCCGTTTGACATCAGCGCCGGCAAGACGCTCAAGATTAAGACCGGTGACGACGTGCTGCTGCACATGTTCGCCAACCGCGAAGCCACCAGCATCCGCTACACCTGGAGTGTCGTGAAGGCGCCTAAAGACGGCGGCAACGCCACCATCGCGAACCCCAAAGGTGCCGTGAGCGTGTCGAAGTCGATTGAGTACGTGTACGAGAAGGACCGCGAGCCGCGCTTCCACGCCAACGTGCCTGGCACTTACGAAATCGAACTCCTCGCTGAGCTCGCCTTCGAAGACGACGCCTACCCACAGCAAAAGACCTCGAAGTCGAAGGTGACGATTGAAGTCGGTGGCAGCACCATCAACACCTTCTGCGCCGCGGCTCCTGGCAGTGTCGCTCCCGTCGCTGGCCTCGCGCTGATGCTCGCTGGTCTGCGCCGCCGCCGCCGCTAGCGTCACACGAAGGTTGCTCTTGGACCCCCGTCGCCTCGAGGTGCCGGGGGTCCCTCCTTTTTTGAGGCGACCGCACGGGCTTTGTTGGCTCGCTGTCTGATTTCAGGGATCGAGAAAGTTGCCCCGTTGTCGACGTCGACGGCGTCAGATCCTGTTATGCTCGCTTACTCACACCGGCGATCGAGGTGCACCGTGCTCACTGCAAGTTTGCGTTTGTCGTTGTCGCGCGTGCGTGTTGCGCACCACGTCTGTAACGCTGGTGTGCTCGCGTTTGCCGCCGCCGCGTTTGTCGTCGCCACCACATCGTGCACCAACCAAAAGCTTGTGCCCGTGAAACAAGACGACCCGCGCAATGTCGACGACTTGCTCGACGTCGACGCGGAGTACTGCACGCGTCCCGCAGAGGTCGTGGAGTTTCCGGTCAAGATCCTCATCGTGAGTGACACCTCGGGCTCGATGCAGTTCACCGACCAACCGAACTTGCGCGTCAACGCCATTCGCGAGCTGATGAACTCGTTTGGCAACGACCCTTCGATTCAAGTGGCGACGATGGCGTTTGGCAGCAACGTGTACGTAGACCCGCAGCCGACGGGGAAGAGTGGACCGTTTTTCAAGCCCGTCAGCGAGTGGACCGAACCGTCATTTTTGCAGCTCAAAGATGTGCTGACCGACTATCAAGGCGCGCTGTCCGCGGTGCAAACGCACATCTTGTTGGACATTCAAGCGACCACCATCGGCGACCCAGCCGAGCCCGACGTGGCGAAGCTCGCACGGACAAAATACGTCGTCATCTTCTTCTCTGACGGCGCACCGTCACCGCGCTGCTGCATCACCGCGGACGAAACGCAAGGTGCCTACGGCATCGATCCCTTCAACTGTCCGCTTGAGGGCTGGGAAGTGCCCGATCCACTTTTTCGCTACTGCGAAAACGAAAGTGAGATCGACTTTTGCAACGTTCAAGACAACTTAGATTTCTTTCGCGATGGCGTCGTGGGCCAAGTCGGTGCTGATTCTGGCGTCGACGTGCAGGGGCAGCCAACCTACGGCGACTCGGTCACGCAAGCGCTCAACGACCTCGAGGTTGAAAGCAACTACAACCGCACCTACCAGATCCAAAACCTCGTGAGCGACACAGTGAAGCTCGCTGAAGATTTTGGCGTTGGAAGCCATCGCGCGCACACGTGCGCAGGCGCGCGACATCTTGGAGTCGCGTGCCGCCGGCTCATGAGCGCGCGCGAAACCAACGCGCCGCTGAGCTCGG
>JAYTVG010000557.1:0-4734 GCA_043744135.1 Deltaproteobacteria bacterium
CTCGTCTTTGCCGCGCTTGGCTGCCTCAAACAGCACGCTGGATGGGTCGGCGCCGTCGGCGCCAACGACGACGGGGACGTCGGCGCGCTTGGCCCACACCTCCAGCTGGTCGCTGGCGGCGGCGCGAAAGGTGTCTCCCGCGCCGAGCAACACGCGCTTGCCTTGGCCTTTAAGCTGCGCCGCGAGTTTGCCTATCGTTGTGGTCTTGCCTGCGCCGTTGACGCCGAGCACCAACAACACACGCGGCGTGTCGCCAGCCAAAGCGAGCGGTCTGTTGTCGACGGTGGCGAGGATCGCTTTCGCTTGCGCGCGCAAGGCGTTTTCCAGTTTGTCGACGGTGTCGAGCTCGTTTGCCGACAGCTTCGCCTTCACCGACGTCAACAGACGCTGCGCTGTGTGCGCGCCGATGTCAGAGCCAAACAAAATGGTTTCGAGATCATCCAGCGCGCCTGCGTCTAGGGTTTTACCGCCAAACGATCGCTTGAGTTTGCCAACAAGCCCGTCGCGCGTTTGCGACAGCGCCATGCGCAGTGCCTTCGCTCGCATCGCACTGTCGACGGCAGCGGCGGATGCCGCGGCTGAAACGCTGGCGGCGGCCGCGATGAGGTCTGCGTCGGCGGCAGCGTTTGCGCGCTCAAGGGCGCGGCGCGCGGCGTCTTGCGCGGTCTTTGCAACCAACGCTTCACGTTGTGCGGCCGCCAGGTCCTCGGCTTTGGGCACGCGGGCTGCGGCGGTGTCCGTGTCGGTCGATAGCAAGGGTTTGTCGAGTTCGCGGGCCAACGCATCAATGCGCTCGACGCGCTTCTTTTTTAAAAAGATCGCGCCCAGCACCGCGAACACCAAAAAAAACAGCACGATGCCGGCGACAATCGCGACATCACCTGTACTTTGCGCTGGGCTGGTTTGGGCGGCGAGTGTGCGTGCGTCGACAACAAATGCGATCTGCATGGCCAGCGTTTCATCGAGAATTGAGCCAAACGCAAGGTCTGTGGCACGCTCAGCGCCCGTGCCTGCCAAACCCGCCCGCATCGATCGCCTGCAGCTGACGCTGCCGCTGTTTGGCGTGCCGTTGACGGTGGCGTCGCCACCCCCAGCGCCCGCGTGGACGGTGCAGGCACGACAGCCCGACGCGCCGCGCGCGCCGACAACGACGCTGCGGACAGTCGCAACCGCCGTCCCGCCCGCGCAACTCACGCCGCCGCAGCACGCACCGGTCGCGGCACCGTGGTCGCGATCGCGCGCACTGACCGACGTCATCGTGGCGCAACTGCCGCGCAGCAAAGTGGTGTTCACCGACAACCGCTCGGTGCTGCTGTCGCAACAAAAAAATAAGCAGGGCGTGCGCGTGGTGCGCGTGCATCAGATGTTTTTGGACGCGCCCACCGACGTCGCGCTCGCCACCGCGCGTTTTTTGGTCGACGGCAACCGCCGAGACGGCCGCGTGGTCGATGCGTTCATTGATGCACAAGCCCATTTGCTGGCGTTGGTCGCGCGGCCGTTTTCGCCCGACGCGCACCGTGGCCGCGTGCACGACTTGCTGCCGCTGTACACGCACCTCAACAGCAAATACTTCGCGGACCGCATCAGTGCGGAGATGGGGTGGGGTCAAGCACCGCCTGCGAAACGCCGCGCGCGACGCTCGATCACGTTTGGCAGCTACGATCACCGCGCCAAGCGCATCGTGATGCACCCGGCACTCGATCAACCGCACGTGCCCAGCCTGGTGGTGGCGCGCGTGCTGCATCATGAGATGTTGCACCAACTGCACGGCGACGAGCGCGCGCCCAGCGGCCGGCGCATCGTGCACGGCCCGCGTTTCCGCACTGACGAGGCGCGCTTTGATGGCGCTGTCGCCGCAGACGCGTGGCTCGATCGCCACCTCGATGGACTCCTGCGCTACAAAGCCCCCGGACGGTTGCGATGAAATTTGCTGGCTCACCTCGTACGGCCGCTGCACTGGTGCTGTCGGCGTGCGTGCTGTCGGCGCTCGCGAGCGCGTGCGGCAACCCCAGTGCGCGCCTCGACGAGCCGTTCGCGGTGGTGCAAACCAGCCCGACCCACGGCGCCATCGACGTCGCGCCCGACACCGAGCTGCGCATCGGCTTTAACCGAGCGGTCGACTTCACGTCGGTCGCGGGCGTGGTGGTGCGCGCGTCCGACACCGGCGCCGAGGTGGCGACCCAAAGCGTGCTGCAAAGCGACGACGTCGTGCTGACCCTCGTGCCCGTGCAGCCCCTACCGAGCGGCACCAGCCTCGCGCTGGAGGTGCCCGCCGACGCCGCCGACCTCACCGGCGTCACCCTTGGCAGCAAACACATCACCCGCTTTGTGACGCGGGTGGCGCCGTAACGCAGCTGCCGGACACGTGATTTCGCCTGCAAGCGCGAAACCCGTTGACGGCTGGCGCAAATGTCGTCTACGAAGGAGAGACTGCTGCGGGAATAACTCAGTGGTAGAGTGCAACCTTGCCAAGGTTGAAGTCGAGAGTTCGAATCTCTTTTCCCGCTCCATGTTTGGTCCGAACAACCCACCGATAACGGTGGGTTTTTTTTCTGCCTGGTCATCTTGTCCACGCGGGTACCGGATGAGCCAAACGTCTGCTCATGGCGTCGGACCATGACCGTGCGCACCCCCAGACCGTGCAGCTGGGACGGGGAGACCGAGCAGCCCGCAGGCCATTGGCCTACCGTTGCCACCTTGCGCCGGTTTCACCCACGCAATATGCTCTTGAAAGCACGTAATAGCTCTTAATCTGCCCTAAAGGAAGACCGTGACCGCTCGCAACAGCCTACTCGTCGCCCCACCCCACGAGGTCGAACAGTCGTTAAAGCGCCTGGGTGCGAACCTGCGCATTGCCCGCCTACGTCGACAGCTCACCTTGCAGGATGCGGCAGACAAGATCGGAACCGGAGTCCGTGCCGTCGCCGACGCAGAAAAAGGCAAGGCGTCGACGAGCATCGCCGTGTACGCGGCTCTGCTGTGGACGCTTGGCCTGCTGCGCGAGTTCGAGATGCTTGCGGACCCGCAGGTTGATGAGGAGGGGCGGTCGTTGGCCTTGGCGCGTGAACCAACGCGGGCCCGACGTGGCACAGGTCTCGACAATGATTTCTAAGAGGACTTCTAGCAACAAAGCTGACCGCCCCGACGAGTGCTTCGTCTACATCACGCTGCCGAACACGACGGCGCCGGTGACGGCGGGACGTTTTGCGCTGGAAGTCGACCGACGCGGGGTCGCCATCGGGCGTTTCGTCTATGGGCGCCGGTACCTGGAGCGCAGCGACGCCGTCGCCGTTGATCCCGTTGAGCTGAAGCTTGCTGAGCGCACCTATGAGACCACGTCGCTGAAGGGCGTGTTCGGTGCGCTGCGTGACGCCGGCCCCGACCACTGGGGTCGCCGTGTCATCGAACGTCACGCAGGCCAAGCGCAGCTGAGCGAGCTCGACTACTTGTTGCACTCCCCCGACGACCGCGCTGGTGCTCTTGGGTTTGGTCGCAACGCAAAACCACCAGCGCCGCTGCGCACGTTCAACAAGACGCTCGACTTGAAGAAGCTGCAACAGATCGCAGACAGCATCGCCGACGACAAAGCTCCACAGCGGCACGCAACCGCAAGCCAGGTCGAAGAGCTGTTGCTCGTGGGCACATCCATGGGCGGTGCAAGACCCAAAGCCGTTGTCGAAGACGACGACGGGCTGTGGCTCGCAAAGTTCAACCGCCCCGACGACAGATGGAACAACGCGCGCGTGGAGCACGCGATGCTGGTCCTGGCACGATCCTGTGGCCTCGCCACCGCGCAAAGCCGCATCGTCAAAGTCGCACGACGCGATGTGCTGCTGGTGAAACGCTTCGACCGCACCAAGGTTGACGACGGCTACACACGTGCGCGCATGGTGAGTGCCCTGACCTTGCTGCGCGGTGAAGACACATACACAGCGCGTGAACGCTGGTCCTATGTGCTGCTGGTCGAAGAACTGCGGCGCGTGAGCGGCGCCGCAGCCGACGACGCTGCTGCGCTCTTCGGGCGCATGTGCTTCAACGCCCTCATCTCCAACACCGACGACCATCCGCGCAACCACGCCGTCATCGCCACTGAGCGCGATTGGCGGCTGTCACCCGCCTACGATCTGACGCCGTCGGTGCCCGTGAGCGTGCAGCGGCGCGACCTCGCCCTCACCGTCGGCGACGCCGGCCGCTACGCCAACGCCGAGAACATCATCTCGCAGTGCGCGCGCTTTTTGATGAAGCCAGACATTGCCCGCGCCGTCGTCGACAAGATGGAAAAGCGCGTGCGATCCAGTTGGTACAAGGTCGCGCGCAAGGTCGGCGTCACCGAGAAAGACTGCACGACGATCAGCTCCGCCTTCGCATACCCGGGCTTTCGATTGCCCTTGCGTGCGCCATGAAACTACTTAGGTGGTCGGATTCAAATTTACGCAGCCGGCAACGTCAAACGAAACCGCGTCACCATGTTGCGCGGTGCCGCAAACTCACCGACGTTTTTCGGTTCAAGCGCTTGAAACTCTAACGTACCGAGCTGGGCGGTCGCGAGCTCTTTGGACAGCGCGAGGCCGACGCCAAAGCCGGTGATGTCTTTGTGGGCGGCGGCACGAAAGAAGCGCTGAAAAATGTATTCGCGATCGGCGGGGTGAACACCGGGGCCGTCGTCATCGACATCGACCAACACCGACGCGATTTCGCCGTCAGCGTGCGCGGCGCTGCGCACCGTGACGTCGA
>JAYTVG010000558.1:0-1492 GCA_043744135.1 Deltaproteobacteria bacterium
TCGCTGGGAGCCGCGTCGCTGGGAGCCGGGTCGGTGGGAGCCGCGTCGTTGCTCGCAAGCACGTCTGTGGCGAACAACGCCGACGCCACGCACATCAACACAGCCACAGCGAAGTGCGCGCGCAACATCCTGCGTTATCGCACGCGGCGGTCGCGCGGCACAAGGCAAGCGGCCCGCGCTGACGTGGCAAAGAAAAGTTTCACTGGCGCGCCCACGACGCCGCCCGTACCCTGTCACGTCGCTAAGGAGTTGCCATGAACGCCCACAAGGACCGAATCGCATCGTCAAACGTGATGATCGTCGCGCTGTGCAGCGTGTTGTTGAGCGCGCAAACTGCCAGCGCACACATCGGGCTTGAATCGCCCACGCCACGCTTCAACGACGGCAACAACAAATGGTGTCCATGCGGCACTGCGGGCGACGGCACCAGCGGCCCAGCGTCGAGGCCCAACAACGGCTGCGAAATGAGCGCAACCGATGCTGTGCGCGGTGACACCTTCACGACCTATCAAGCTGGCGAGACCGTCACAGTGCAGTGGCGCGAGCTCATCGGCCACACCGGACGCATGCGCATCGCGTTTGATCCCGACGGCGCCGATCAAAGCGATTTCGACGCCAACATTCTGCTCGACTTGTCCGATCCCTCGGGCAGCACAGGCAACGCCGGCGACGGCAACTTGTGGACCGCGCAGGTGACGCTTCCCAACACCGCGTGCACCAACTGCACGCTGCAGCTGATTCAGGTGATGAACGGCAACGCCGCCACTCCCGTCACCGACGTGTTTGGTACCGACACGTATTTTCAATGCGCCAACTTGGTGCTTACCGGGGCCGGTGAGGGCGAAGGCGAGGGCGAAGGCGAAGGGGAGGGCGAGGGCGACACCAGCACCGGCTGCAGCACCACCACCGGCGCACTGCCGGCGCTCGCGCTGATACTTTGCCTGCCGCGCCGCCGCCGTCGTTAGTCGGCGCCAGTGCAGTGCTGTCATTTGCGGTGGCCCGCGCTACGCTGTCGCACCCTGGGGATGACATATGCATATGCAACGCTCCGTTTTCGCATCATTCGCGCCGCTCATGTCGACGCGCGCAGCCGCAGTGGTACTGGCGTTGTCGACGAGCACGGTCGCGTGGGCAGGCGTGCCGGACCCCGGCGCTGACACCGCGCCGCCCGCGCCACTTGCGTTGACGTTTCAGCACGGTGACGTCGTGCTGCCCAATGAGGTCGCGACCCTGCACCTCGGCGACGCGTACAGTTACCTCGACGCCGCCCAGACCGAAAAGCTCTTGGTCGAGTGGGGTAATCCGCCCGGCAGCGTGACGCTTGGAGCGGTGCTGCCCGCGGACATGAACACGCTCGCCGACGAGGGATGGGCCGCCCTCATCACCTATGTGGACGACGGCCACGTCGACGACTCCGACGCGGCGAAGATCGACTACGCAGAACTGTTGAAGGGCATGCAGGAGTCGACGCAAAGCGACAACGCCGAGCGCA
>JAYTVG010000559.1:0-4731 GCA_043744135.1 Deltaproteobacteria bacterium
GTCACCCGCGTTGCCAAGCAGCGAACACGAACTCCTAGCGCGTGCGCGCGCGCTGGCGGGTCACGCCGTGACGTCGCTGTGTGCGGGCGAGGCGGGCAAAGGCGTCGTGGGCGAAGGCGTCGAGCGCGCGCTCGGGGTGGCGGTCAGTAACGCCGCCGGCCCCGACATTTTGCACCTTGGAGTCGAGATCAAAACACTACCCGTGCGGTCGGGGAGGGTGCAGCAAAGCACGTGGGTGACGTCGGCGACGCCGCAGACTTTGGCCAACGAGACGTGGTCGACGTCGAGCGTGAAGGCCAAGTTGGCGCGCGTGTTGCTGGTACCGATCGACGTGGACAGCGGTTGCGTGGGCGCGGCGTTTTTGTGGAGCCCCGACGCCCAGCAGAGCCGCGCGCTTCAAAACGATTGGGCCGACCTCAGCGACCTGGTCGCGCACGGCATGGGCTGGGCCGTGACCGCGCGCCGCGGCGCCGTGTTGCAGCTGCGACCCAAGGCGCGTCGCGCGAGCGAGCGACGCACGGCGACGTTGTTGAGTGGCGAACGTGTTCAGTTGCCGCCGCTGGGCTTTTATCTGCGCCGCGGCTTTACGCAGGGCATCGTCGACGCTGCGTTTGACCTCACTTGTAGATCTTAAAGGACGCCATGACCCCGCGACGACCTCCGTTTTTCCCTGCGTCACCGCCCACGCGCCGCGGCCCGCGTGCAGATGACGATGACGTGCAAGCGCCGGAAGCTGAGCGCGCGCCAGCTGCACACCCCAAGCGAGGCAACCCGCCCGAGCTCAAAGTGTCCGGCAGAAATGCCTGCCGCGCCTTGTTTGAGGCGCGCCGCCAAGACGTGCGCCGCGTCTACGTCACAGAGGAAAACGTCAAGGCGTTTGGCGACGTCCTGCATTGGTGCGCGCAGGAACGCATCGCGTACCACCTCAAAACCAAAGAAGACCTGCACCAAATTTCAGAGACCGTGCATCACGACGGTGTGTTGATGTTGGCGCGCGAAAAATCACAGCCGACGCTCAGCGAAGCACTCGAACGGCGCGACGACGGCGCCATCGTGCTGCTCGAGGACGTCAAAAACCCGCACAACCTCGGCGCGATTTTGCGCGTGTGCGCGCACTTCGGCGTGCGGGTGGTGTTGGCGGCTGGCAACACACCAACGTTGTCGGCGGCCGTCATGCGTACCGCAGAAGGAGGCGCCGAACACGTGAGCATCATCGCTGTCGACGCGGCGTCCGCAATCGCAACACTACGCACACGCGGCTACCGCGCCATCGCGACCTCGAGCCACGCCAGCGCGCCGCTCGGGCAGCACGCCACGCCGATGCCCGCACGCGCGCTCATCATGTTCGGCTCCGAGTCGCACGGGCTGTCGGCACCTGTCCTGAAGCTCGCGGATGCAACCGTCGCGATTGAAGGTCGCGGCAGCGTTGAGAGCTTGAACGTTGCGTGTGCTGCGTCCGTGCTGTTGTGGGAGCACCAGCGCACGCGCGAGCGCGCGCTTGTCGGACAACAGGACCAACAGACACAGCGCGCACCACAGCCAGTTCGTGCTCAAACTGTCTCGCCTTCGACGCGTCGCGAGCCGAGCCACAAGCGCCGCAGATAGTTCCGCTAAGCTTGCGCGACTGAGGTGTCCGTGGCGCGGGTCTTGTTGATCGAAGATGATGTCGAGATCGCGGTTCTGCTTGAGCGCTACCTGACCCGCGTGCCGCACACGGTGGTGCGCTGCAGTGATGGCGCCGCCGGGGTGGCGGCGTTTTTGGCCGCGCCATTTGACCTCGTGTTGACGGACGCGTTGTTGCCCAAACGCAGCGGCTTTGACGTCGTGTCGGATGTCCGCGCGCTTGCCGGCGGCAAGACTGCGGCCATCATCATGATGAGCGCAGCGTACAAGGGCGCGCAAGCCAAGCGCGACGCCACTGCGCGTGGGGCGGACGCATTTTTTGTCAAACCATTCGTGCTTGGCGAGCTGCGTCGAACCATCGATCAGCTTTTGCATGAGCGCATGCCGGTGCAGGTTGCTGAGCCTGCGGTTGACTTGACGTCGAAGGCGGCGCCGAAAGCGGTGGTGCTGCCTACGCAGGTCATTGCTCGGCAGCTGCGCCCGCGCTCGCGGACGGTTCCAGCGACGCGCGAGCTGCGCGACATCCACGACTGCGCACAGCTGCTGCTGACGTGTGCGCGTGCGGGCTTTAATGGCGTCGTGCGCTTTGACGATCAAGGCTCGTTGCTGGAACTCGTGTTTGCCAACGGTGTGCCCGTCGGTGCCAGCGACAATCTGCGCGAACACTTGCTTGGGGAGCGCATGTGGCGCCAACGCCAGCTCACCACGGATCAGATGCGCGCGCTCAACCAACGTATCGCGCAGCGGGGCGAGCGCATCGCGGAAGCGTTGTTGGCCCTCGCGTACTGCACAGCGGACGAGGCCTTCATTCACGTCGAAGAACAAGTGAGCGCGCGTGTGCGCCGTGCGATCACGTGGACCGGGGTCGCCACCACGATCGCCAGCGACACGTCTGCGGATCCGCGCGCGATCAAGTCCATTGAACTGCCGGACGTGATTTTGGCGTTCGCGTTTGAACCTTCGCAGCAAGCGGTCGCGCATGACTTTGTCGTCGCGCACGGTGCCAGCCCCGTCGAGAAGCACCCGCGTTTTGAGGAGCTGTTGCACGCGTTTGCGCGGGTGCGGCCACAGTCGACGTTGCCGATGCTGCTCATGAGCCAATCGTTGACGGTCGCCGAGTGCGCAATGCGCAGCGGGCCAGCGGACGTGTTCGCGCTGCACCTCGCCGGCATCGTGCGCCTACCCGACGACGACGCGCACGACCAGCGGCCGCTCCCCGACATCTTGCGCAGCGTGCCCGCAAACAAACTCGTGGACCGCGACGCCGCGCGCCGGTTGTGCGAGGTGTTGTTGCGGGCGCGCGCGAGCGACTACTACGCCCTCGTCGGCTTGCCGCGCGACGCAGCCAGCTTGGCGGTGCGTGCAGCGCTCGAAGCCCTCGTTGACGAGGTTGGCAAAGAAAAGCTACGCGGTGTTCCGCTCGGCCCCGCCGCGGCCGCAGCGGGCGAATTGTGGGAACTGCTTGAAGTTGGTGTCATGACGTTTGGTGACCCCGCGGCGCGCGCGGCATACGACGCGAGCATGACGTCGAACGTGCGACCGGTAGCGGGCTCCGCTTCACACAGCGCGGAGGACGACTATCTCAGCGGACAGCAAGCGCTCGCAGACGGCGCTATCGAAACGGCGCTCGTTTGCTTCACGCGCGCGTGCGCGCAGCGGCCAAACGACGCCGACTACGCCAGCTACCGCAGCTGGGCCCTGATCTTAAACAACGACGAGGCCGCGGGAAAGCGTGGACTCGTCGATGCCGCCAGCAAACATCCGCAAGCGATGCGGCCGGTGTTTTTCATGGGACTTAACGCGGCGCGCTTGGGAGATCTCGACCGCGCCCGCGCACTGCTGCTGGAGTGCAAACGACGTTGCCCCGACGACGTTGAGGTCCACGTAACCCTCGCGTCGCTGTCGTAGCGCGCATCGCGCTGCCGGGCCGCAGCCTGATGGTGTGCGGATCAACGGTCACGCATCCGTGAGATGGTGCGTAACCCTTGCATGCTGCCGCTTTTTGCCGCGACGCTCGCCAGCGCCGTCATCCACGCCCAACCGCTCGTCGTCGTCGAGTTGTTCACGTCAGAAGGGTGCTCGTCGTGTCCCGCGGCCGATCGCGTGCTGGCAGAGCTCACAGACGATCCGCGTGTCGCTGCGCTGGGGTTTCACGTCGACTACTGGGATCGCTTGGGGTGGCCCGACGCGCTGGCGTCGCAGCGCTTCACGCAGCGCCAGCAAGACTACGGTCGCGTATTTCGGCGCGACGGCGTGTACACACCGCAAGTCGTCGTCAACGGCGCGGCACAGTGCGTCGGCTCGCAACGCACGACGGTCCACGCGCTCGTTGACGCTGCGGCCTCACAGGCAACCGCACCAGCGCTCGCCATCGAGGTCAAAGCGGTCGCGCGGGCGTTGCGCGTCGATGTCACAAACGCCACGCCCGGCCAAACGTTCATCGTCGCGCTGGTTGAAAACCACGTGGTGCGTCCGATCGGCCGCGGCGAAAACAGCGGACGCACGCTGACGCACGAGCGCGCAGTCCGCGCCATGACGTCGACGCCACTGACGTCAGCCAGTGCGACGGTCGAGCTGACGATGCCAGCCGCGCTGGGCAGCGGCGATTTTGATGTTGTGGCATTTGAGCAAGATCCACACACGATGCACATCGCGCGCGCTACACAGCTCCTCGAAATTCCGCACGCGCCGTGACGCTCCAGGGCCGGCTGCCGTACGACCAAAAACGGCGTCGCGGTGCCGTTTTGCGAACCACGACCCGCGTCGATGAGGCATCGCGCGGCGTACACAAGTCGCGTGCGATCGCGTAGCAAGCGGGCGATGAAGACCGTGTTGCTATTGCTCGCGTCAAACGTGTTTATGACCATTGCGTGGTACGGGCACTTGCGCTTCAAAGCGGCGCCGCTTTGGATTGCGATCGCGGCGTCGTGGGGCATCGCGTTTTTTGAGTATTGCTTGCAGGTGCCCGCCAACCGTTACGGTTACGTCGGCGGCTTTTCTGCGTTTCAACTCAAGGTGATCCAAGAAGCCATCACGCTCGTGGTGTTTGTGGTGTTTGCGGTGCTGTGGCTCAAAGAGACACCCAAGTGGAACCATGCGGTGGCGTTC
>JAYTVG010000560.1:0-1491 GCA_043744135.1 Deltaproteobacteria bacterium
GGCGTTGGCCAAGGTGATGGCGTTGTTGCTCGTGGCAGCGCTGCTCACGCTGCCGGTGTTTTTGTGTGGCGTCACCGTGCAAGCACTTCAAGGCTATACCAACTTCGAGCTGACCTTGTACGCGCGCGAGCTCGCCCTGCGATTGGTCGGCTACGCCAGCCTTGCGCCGGCGGTGATCGTCGTGCACGTCGTCGTCAATCAGAAATACCTGGCCCATTTCATCGTCATCGCGACCTACGTGTCGCTGCAATTCGTCAACGGCCTTTCGTTGCTGCCGCAGGTGCTCATGTTTGGCGGTGAGCCTGGCTATGTGTACTCAGACATGAACGGCTTCGGGCCCGGCTTAGCGCCGACGCTGTGGTTTCGGCTGTATTGGCTCGCGTTAGCGTGCGTGTTCGTCGTCGTTGCCGTCGCGTGTTGGCAGCGCGGCAAAGACACCAGTGCTTTGGCGCGAACGCGCGAGCTGCGGCGTCGCGTGCGAGGCGGCTTGCGCGTGGCGCTGGTGTGTACGTTAGCGTGCTGGCTGTGCTTGGGCGCTTGGTTGGCCTTTGAAACGATGGTGCACAACGACTACCAAACGCCGCGCGCACGAGAACAACAGCAAGCGGACTACGAAAAAAAGTACCAGCACACAGCCACTGCGCCGCAGCCGCGCGTGACGGCGGTGAAGCTGGCGATCGACATCACGCCACTCACACGCACGCTGCGCGCGCGCGGCACCTACACGCTGACGAACCGCAGCGAAACGCCCATCGACACTGTGATGGTGGCGACGGTGATAGGCGATGACGTGACCACGGCGCAGCTCTCGGTCGGCGACGTGCCCAGTCCCTCGGTCACCGACGCGGCACTTGGCGTCTTTGTGTTTAACTTGCCCGCGCCGCTGGTGCCCGGTGCGTCAACGCCGTTGACGTTTGACATGACATGGGCGCCACACGGCATCACGAACGACCCTGCCAGCACCATGGTCATCGACAACGGCACGTTTTTCACCAGCAGCGCGTTGCCGCACGTCGGCTATCAGGCGGACCTCGAGCTGTCGCAAGACAACGACAGAACGAAGTACGGACTGGCGCCAAAGCAGACGCTGCCAGCCCCGACGGCGCCGCACGCGCGCGACACCAACTACATCTCAAGCGACGCCGACTGGGTGACGTTTGACGCCACCGTGTCGACGTCGGCGGACCAGATCGCGGTGGCGCCGGGGGCACTTGAGCGCACGTGGCTTGATGGTGATCGTCGCTATTTTCACTACAGCATAAAAAGCCAAGCCGTACATTTCTTTGCAGTACTGTCGGCGAGATACACACTACAAACGCAAAAGCACAACGATGTCGAGCTAGGTGTCTACTACGACGCCAAGCACCCCTACAACATCGACCGCATGTTTGACGGCATGAAAGACGCGCTCGCGTACTGCACCAAGCACTATGGTCCCTACCCACACCAGCAGCTACGCGTCTTAGAGTTCCCACGCTACGCCACATTCGC
>JAYTVG010000561.1:0-1490 GCA_043744135.1 Deltaproteobacteria bacterium
GTCGAAGCAAGCAGCGGCACGTGTAGCGTGATGACGTCAGCCTTCGCAAAGAGCTCGTCGAGCGTCACGCGCTCGACACGCATCGCCGTCGCGCGCTCAGCCGTGAGCATTGGATCAAACGCAACCACCTTCATGCGCAGGCCTTGACAGCGATCAACGACGACGGCACCGATGTTGCCGGTGCCGATGATGCCGAGCGTCTTGTCGGTGATCTCAACGCCCATGAACTTGCTTTTTTCCCACACGCCGCGCTTGGTGGTCGCGCTGGCATCAGGCACTTGACGCGCCAGGCTCAGCATCAGCGCCACCGCGTGCTCTGCCGCGCTCACGACGTTGCCCCGAGGCGTGTTTTCCACGACGATGCCGCGCGCCTTGCAGGCGGCAAGGTCGATGTTGTCGACGCCAATGCCGGCGCGGATCACGATCTTAAGTCTGCTCGCATGCGCCAACAGCGCCGCGTTGACCTTGGTGGCGGAGCGCACGACGAGCCCGTCGTAGTCGCCGATGATGCCGGCCTGCTCCTGCGCGCTGAGTCCTGGCTTGTTGTCCACCACGAGCAGCGCCGACGCGCTCAACGCCTCGATGCCTTTTTTGTCGAGCTTGTCGCTCACCAACACACGCAAGCTCAAGCGGCACCTGCCGCGCGCACGTCGACACGACCGTCCACGAACCCCGCCGCCAACAGCGCGCTCGCTGCGCCGACGCCAGCGCCGGGTGTAAATGCGGTGTAGCCCTCTTGGCGCAGAATAATTTCGATCGCACCCAACACCGTGATGATGTCGAGCTCATCGTAAAAGCCCAAATGAGCGACGCGAAAAATCTTGCCCTTCACCGCGTCCTGCCCACCCGCGATCGTGATGTTGGCGCGCTCCATGAGGCCTTTGTACACCGCGTCGGGTTTCAGACCGGGCGGCTGTAACACCGACGTCACGCTATCCGCCGGCCGTTGCGCGAACAACTCGAGCGACAACGCCTTGCACCCTGCGCGCGTTGCTGCGGCGAGCCGTGCGTGGCGCGCGAAGATGGCGGGCAGTCCTTCTTCTTTCATGAGGCTGAGGCTCTCGCGCAAGCCTTCAACGAGCGATACCGCCGGGGTGTACGCCGTCTGGTTTTGCGTCTGGTTTTTGAGCTCGCGGCCGAGGTCGAAGTACCACTTGCCGAGTTTGGCTTTTTTGTTGCGTGCCCACGCCTTTTCACTGAGCGTGACGAAAGCCAAGCCGGGCGGCAGCATCAGCGCTTTTTGCGAACCGGTGACGAGCACGTCGATGCCGTCACGCTGCGGCGAGATGTCCCAGACCCCAAGCGCTGTGATGGCATCGACCATCATCAAGCAGTCGTCGCGCGTGGAGACGAGTTTTGCGATCGCTTCGTAAGGGTGGCGAACGCCGGTCGAGGTCTCGCTTGCCACGCACACGACGGCTTTGGCGTCGGGGTGTTTGTCCAAAGCGTCTTTCACCTGCTGCACATCGATCGCTAGTCCCCACGCGCAG
>JAYTVG010000562.1:0-1490 GCA_043744135.1 Deltaproteobacteria bacterium
CGACCGCTTGTGTGAGCACCTGACCGACCGCGTGCATCAGTGCGTCAGCCTCGTCATCCGTGATGTGGCACGCGAGCGCAAACGGTGACAAGCGCGCGACGAACAGCGCCTCGGCGGCGTAGATGTTGCCCACGCCCGCGAACACCGCTTGATCGAGCAACACGTCTTTAAGCGCGCGGCGCGTCGCAGCAAGTTTCGCGCGCACCACGACGCGGTCCTGTTGGCGTTCGTGCAACGACACGCCATCGGGCCCTATGCGCGACAACTCCAAGTCGCGCTCCTGCGTCGACGCAAATGGCACGACGGCACCAAAGCGGCGTGGATCGACGTAACGCAGCTGCACGTCGTGGGCGTCAGTGGCGAGCACGACGTGGGTGTGCGGTGCGCGCGGCGCGTGATCGGCAACCACCGTCAGCTTGCCCGTCATCCCCAAGCGCACAAACACGCCGCGTGCATCGGTGAACTGCAGCCACATGAGCTTGCCCTTGCGGCCGAGCGCGGTGATGCGCTTGTTGAGCAAACCGTCGAAGGCACGAGCCTGGGTCGCGACCCGCAACTTGACGGGGCTGACCCACACGCGCGTCAGCGTACGGCCTACAAGCAGCGGCTCGAGGCTGGTCCGAATGGTCTCGACCTCAGGACCTTCTGGCATGCGTTAGCGCGCGCGGCAGTCGTGGAGCGCTTTGTCACGTTGGCCGCGCAACGCACTCGTTTCCATGCTCGTGGATTTAAACTCTTCGCACTCGTTGTCGCCGACGTCAGTCGGGCACGGCGCGTCCAAAACAAAGCGGTCAAAGCGCGCGAACAACTCCGCGCGCTTACAGTGCAAGCCCAACAGATTTGGGTTCAGGCGTGCGGCGCGGGCGTAAGTGCCGACAAATTCCTGCGTGCCATCCGCCGCCAAAAACAACAGCAACCGGCGCTTTTGCTGCTGAAGCTCGGGCGACGCGTCGCTTCCAATCGCTTCGAAACGTGCCTTCGCAACGGCCGCCAGCCGCAGCTCTTGGCGCACTGCGCCGTCGGTGAGCCGCTCCCGCACCACCGCACTGCACGCGTCAAACGCACGGCGCGCGCTGTTGACGTTGTCTTGCGCGACCAAGTCAGAGCCCTGCACAAGGGCGGCGTACGCGGCGTCATAGGCCGAAACCAAATCGCTGATCCACAGCGCGCTGTCGGGGTGGGCGTCGGCACGGTCACCACGGTCGGGGTCACCACGGTCGGGGTCACCACGGTCGGCCGCGATTGCCGTGGGGCCTGGGGGCGCAGTTGATTGCGTCGCAAAAGCCAACACCGGCACGATGGCCGCGGCAGCGACGGGCACGCTGAGCGGCACGAGCACGAGGGCCATGACAAATCGCACCATGGCGTTGTAGTAGCAGCGCAGCATAGAAAGAAAAGCCCCGTGCGGCTCACGGCAGACCGCGTGAGAGGCTTAAAACAATGCGGTGAATTCGTCGTCGATCTCGCCCAACGACCCTTGGTAGCCAACC
>JAYTVG010000563.1:0-1488 GCA_043744135.1 Deltaproteobacteria bacterium
GCGTGCGCAAGCGCCCAGGACGGCGAAGCGCGCCGCGTGGTGCGCTAAAACGGTGGCGGACACTCAAACTGCACATCGTCCCCCGACGTCGGATGCGCAAACGCCAACCGCCACGCGTGCAACAACAAACGCGGGGCAGTGGAGCTGTCGCCATACAGCGCGTCGCCGGCGATCGCGCACCCTAAACCGCCCGGCGCGGGGTGGGCGCAATGCACGCGAAGCTGATGCGTGCGGCCGGTGTGTGGGTGCAGCGCCAAGCGCGTGCGGTGTCCAAACGGCAGCGCTTCGCGCGACAGCACCTCCCACGCGGTCACGCCCACTTTGCCGTGCACGGCGTCAAAGATCTGATGCGGCCGGCGCTGCACGTCCAAGCGAAACGGCAGCGTCATGGTGCCGCGCTCACCGTCGACATCACCGACCACGACCGCTTGGTAACTTTTGCGCACGCTGCGCGCCTCAAACTGCAGGCGCAAGGCGCGGTGCACGTTTGCGCTCAGGCCCACCACCATCAATCCCGACGTGGGTTGGTCTAAGCGATGCGCCAAGATCGGGCCGCTGGCGTGGGGGAGCAGGCGAGGCACGCGGGTTTGTACCGAATCCGACAGCGCAGGATCGCGCCCGGGGCAGCTCAACAGCCCCGACGGCTTGTTGATGACCGCGATGGCGTCGTCGAGGTAGACAAAGACCAGCCCAGCTGTCACGTCCGTCATGGTCGCGCCGTTTTGATACTCGCCGCGTCAACAACGGCGTGGTCATCAGCGACGGGACATAGCAAGAAACCCAAAATCGGTTGGCATTTGCGCGCGCACGGCTGCTGCACCACGCCGTGTCGACGTTCGCCGCGCACTGGTCCGTACCAGGCCTCCAACACGCTGTGCACGGTGATGCCGGCGCGGTTGGCGGCGTCAAGCAGCTTTGGCACCGCGCAGTCGGCGGTGCCAGACGGGATGCCAGCGCCGACAAACGCGCGCCGAAGCGGCCACACGACGCCACTTGCACTGCACAAGCGCGCCGCGTCGTGCATGGCGCTCATCAACGCCGCCGACGCCAAGCGACGTTGGTGGCGCAGCAGTTGGATGCGGCGGGCATCGTGCGTGTGCGCAGCCAGTTGCAACTGCGCGTCGAACGCTGCGATGGCGCGCAGGGTGTGTTGCTCAAGGACGTCGGTGTCATTTCGACGCAGCACCGACGTCACAAAGCCTGGCCAATCGGGCACGCCCTCGAGGTCCCCTGAAAACGCGCGCAGCACCACACGCCCGCCACCGCGCGCTGCAGCTTGCTCGCCCACCAACACGCCACACATCTTGCCTGCCGTGCGTCGAACCGCGCGTGATACCGGCGTGTCGTCGTGCGTGAAGCTGTCAAACAGCGCCTGCAGCGGCGCGAGCGCGTCGGCGGTGTTGTTGGGCTGATGGTGGACACAACCGCAGCGCGCGCAGTGCCCGTTGAGCGTTTGCGCATCCACGTTGAACGTCACGGTCGCGGGCG
>JAYTVG010000564.1:0-4719 GCA_043744135.1 Deltaproteobacteria bacterium
GATGATTTTGACGGTTCCTTGCCTTGTGGCGCCCAATTCGATGGTTCACCTCCCCAGATCGGTGAATTCAATCGTTCATCTCCCAATTCGATGAATTGCTTTGCTGACCTCTTAAGGTCGATGAATTGCGTCGCCAGCGGGCGGGTGGACCTTGACGCGACGCGGTCCAGCAAGAACAACGCAAGCATGACTGGCCCAAGCGCAACCGCGCCTTCCTTGTTGTCTTCAAAAAAACTCTACGCGTCCGCGCGTGACGCGATTTTCGACATCAAAGATGGCGCCACGCTGATGGTGGGAGGCTTCGGCTTGTGCGGCAACCCCGAAAACCTCATCGACGCACTACGCGATTGCGGCGTCGGCGGCTTGACTGTCATCTCCAACAACTGCGGCACCACCGACAAGGGGCTTGGCGTGTTGCTCGCCAACGGTCAGGTCAAAAAAATGATCGCGTCGTACGTCGGCGAGAACAAAGAATTCGAGCGGCGCTATTTGTCTGGCGAACTTGACGTCGAGCTCAACCCCCAAGGCACCCTCGCCGAACGAATCCGCGCCGGCGGCGCTGGCATCCCAGCATTTTTTACCGCGACCGGGGTGGGCACGGCGGTGGCGCTCGGTGGCTTGCCGATTCGCTACGGCGCCGACGGGAGCGTCGCTGTGACGTCGCCGGCTAAAGAGACGCGTACGCTGACGGACCCGCGCACCGGACAGCCCCGTGACTACGTGATGGAGACCGGTTTGTTCGCGGATTTTTGCCTGGTGCGTGCGTACCAAGCCGACACCCTTGGCAACTTGGTGTTTCGCAAAACGGCGCGCAACTTCAGCCCAATGATGTGCACCGCCGCACGTGTCACGATCGTCGAGGCTGAGCACATCGTGGCGGCCGGCGACTTAGACGGTGACGTCATCCACATTCCCAGCGTGTATACCAAGCGCATCGTGCAAATGACGTCGAAGGCGCATTGGATCGAACAGCGGACCGTCACTAAAACCTCGGGAGGTTTGCATGCCCCTTCAGCGTGACCAAATCGTGCGGCGGGCGGCACTCGAGTTGCACGACGGCTTCACCGTCAACTTAGGCATCGGCATGCCCACCCTCGTCGCCAACTTCGTCCCGTCGGGCTTAGACGTCGTGCTGCAAAGCGAAAACGGCATGCTCGGGGTAGGGCCGTTTCCACAAGAGGGCAGTGAGGACGCAGACTTGATAAACGCCGGCAAGCAGACCGTCAGCGAGGTTAAGGGCACGGCGTATTTCTCGTCCGCCGATAGCTTCGCGATGATCCGCGGCGGGCACGTCGACTTGACGATCTTGGGTGCCATGCAGGTGTCGCGCACCGGCGACATCGCCAACTGGATGATCCCTAAAAAGATGGTCAAGGGCATGGGCGGCGCCATGGACTTGGTGGCGGGCAGCCCGCGCGTCATCGTCACCATGGAGCACGTCGCGCGCAGCAAAGACGGCACCAGCGTCGACCACAAAATTGTCGAGCGCTGCACGCTGCCGCTCACGGGGCAGGCCTGCGTCGACATGATCATCACGGACCTGTGCGTGTTTCGTGTGCAGCGCGGCGTGGGCCTGACGCTCATCGAGCGCGCCGACGACGTCAGCGTTGACGACATCAAGGCCAACACGGGCTGCGCGTTTGCCGTCGTCGAACACGTCGGCGTGATCCGTTGAGCGCTGCGGACGCGCTCGATCGGCTCGATCGCTTTTTGACGCGCGAACAATCCAACTACGCCACCGACAGCACGCTTATCGCGCAAGCGAGGGCGTTGTCGGTCGCGTATACGCAGGGCGGCGCGATTGCAGTGAACGCCGCGGGCTCATTGGCGTACCTCGGGTATTTCGGCCCGCGCGCGATTGCTGCGGTGACGCACGCGGCGCAGGTGCTCACCACCATCCCTCACCATGTGGTCGACGTCGGTGCCGGCAGTGGCGCGTCGGCGCTCGCGCTGTTTGCGTTGGGCGTCAAGCGCGTCACGCTGGTTGATCGCGATGCGCGCGCGCTCGCCCTCGCCAAGCGCTTGTTGCAGGGCTTCGACGCAAGTTTCGCGTCGACGGAGCTGGCCGCCACCCGCGCGACCGACGCTGACGGGCTGTGCTGCGCGTTCACGTTTGGTGAGATCCCGCTCGAGCCGCGCGCGGCCTACGCCACGTTTGAACAGCTCGCACCACGCGCTCACAGCGTGGTGTTGGTGGATGCAGGTGATCGGCCACGCGCGCGCCGCCTGCAGGAGCTGCGCGACTGCCTCGTCACCGAGGGGAAAACCATCGCGGGCCCCTGCGCGCACAACGACCCCTGCCCCGCCCTCAAACGGGAGCGAGATTGGTGTCACGATCGCATCGCCAAGGCGCTGCCGTCGTCGCTGATGCACTTTGCTGAGCGGGTCGGGCGCGACGTGCAGGAGATGAACCTGTCGTGGCTCACCATGTCAGCAACCGCGCCGAGCGAAGCGATAGTCGTTATCGGAGAAGCCGTGCGCGACAAGGGCCGCGTGCGGCTGCCCGTATGCGGCCCCGACGGCGTGCGTTTTGTACAGGCGATGAAGCGACACAAAGATGCGCACGACACGGTACGGGATCTACCGCGTGGTGCGCGCCTGTCGTCGACACTCGCCAAAGACGTGCGCGAAGGGATCGTGCACGTTTCAGACGTCGAGCAACTGACATCGTGACGCATCAGTCGGCGGCGCCAAAGTTGCCCGCACCGTCGCCGTTGATGGACTGCACGCGCCATGCGCCGTCTTCGCGAGCAAACGCCACCGCCAAGCTAAACAGCCGCGCATTTTGCGGCAGCAAGTCCGCCGCGGTCTTGAGTGTTGCGTTGCCCTGTACCGCCAGCACGTTAACGGTGGCGCTTGCCGTGGCGGCGTCCACTTTAACACTGACGTCGCCAACCTTGACCAACACCGGACCCGCTTGCAGCGCAAAAAACGCCAACCGTTTGAGGTCGTCGCGGGAGCGGCCGCTGCTGTCGGTGTAGCTAGTGGCGAGCAGCTTGGCGGCGGCGGTGGCGTCACGCGCTTGCAGTGCAGCGGCGCCGGCGTCGAGCAGCGCGCGGATCTGCGCCTCGTCGTTGACAGGCTTACTGCACGCCACGAGCACACAAACCAACAACACCCCGAGCACCACCAAGCGGTTTTGTAGCCGAGTCATCACGCGCATTTGGCCCACCCTTTGTGCGTCTCGCACGATCGCTCATGACGTGCTCGCGACGTTATCACGCGCCTGACGCGCACGCGGCGCTTGGAATTTGCGCGCGCCTCTCGCAAGCTATCGCGATGAACACCTCAGCCACCCGTAGCGCTTTTTCCGTCGCCATCTTCGCGCGCGACCCACAACGCCGCGTGCTGTTGATCCGCCACAAACGCTTGGGGACTTGGTTGCCGGTCGGTGGTGAGATGGAAGCGGGCGAAACACCGCTGCAAGCAGCGCAGCGGGAATTATTTGAGGAGACTGGGCTTCGGGGTGCGTTTGTCAACGTTGCGATGATGCCCGCAGTCGCGGGGGCTCCCGTCGGGCTGTGCGGCTACGAAGAGCATGCGGCCGGCAGCAAGGGCCTTCACTTCAATTTTTGTTTTGTCGCGGACGTCGACGGTACGCCTATCGCCAACGACGAGTACAGCGAGCACCAGTTCGTCACCAGCGCGCGTCACATCGACTGCCCCGACAACGTCAAAGACCTCGTCGACGTTGCGCGCGACGGCCACCCACACGCCACCATCGCGCGCGCCTGGATTGCCGCCTTCAACCGGCGCGACCTCGACGCGCTGCTTGCGCTGTACGCCGACGACGCGCTGCACACGTCGCCGAAGTTGCGGCTGCGCCAACCCGAAACGCGCGGCGCAATCTCGGGCAAGGCGGCGCTGCGGGCATGGTGGCAGGACAGCTTCGATCGTTTTCCAGGCCTGAATTACGCTGAGACGGAAATCACCGCGAGCGGCGCGCAAGTGTTCTTGCAATACCGACGCACGTTGCCGGGTGCCGACGACCTCGACGTCGCGGAGTTGTTCATCATCGAGCACGGGCGCATCGCGCAAAGTCGCGTGTTTCATGGTTGACGCGTTGTCACGACGAAGTTGCGCTAAGGTCCGCGCAAACGGGAGAACGCATGATCCTCGCTGGCGATGTGGGCGGCACCAAGACTGTGCTTGCGATTTTTCAGGGTGGCCTTGGCAGCCTCGACAAAGTTCGCGAGCAAAGCTACGCCAGCAAAGACTTCGGGCACCTCGCGGACATGTGCGCACAGTTTCTCGCAGCTGACACGCGCACGCACGTCAATCGCGCCTGCTTTGGCGTGCCCGGCGCTGTCGCCGACGGACGCTGTCGGACCACCAACCTCCCATGGGCCCTCGATGAGCGCGAGCTCGCGGCGGCGCTGCGCATCGAGCGCGTGGTGCTTGTCAACGACCTTCAAGCGGGCGCGCTCGGTGCGCTCCACCTGCGTGACGACGAGACTGCGCTCATCAATCCCGGTCACCACCCCAAAAATGGCCACAACGTTGCCATCTTGTCGCCGGGCACCGGCCTCGGCGAGGGGTTGCTTGCGTGGGACGGCAGCAAGCACATCCCCGTCGCGTCCGAGGGTGGCCACAGCAGCTTCGCCCCGGCTGACGCGCGCCAAGACGCGTTGCTGACGTTTTTGCGCCGTAAACACGAGGGGCACGTGAGCTGGGAGCGGGTGTTGTCGGGACCCGGTTTGGTGTCGTTGTACGAGTTCG
>JAYTVG010000565.1:0-1484 GCA_043744135.1 Deltaproteobacteria bacterium
CCAACGGTGTAGTTTTCGGTGCGCGCACCGCAGCGCAGGGCGACGCTGCCATTTTTTTGCACCTTGAGTTCTTTTGACAACGTCGGGTCGACGGCCTGATCTTGCGTCGTGACGGTGACGCCAAGCTGCGCCAATCCATCGAAATAGTCGCGAACTTCCGCGAGCGCCGTGCTGCCGCGCTCAAAAAACAAGAACACCTCTGGCTTGCTCTTTGTGTCTGAGCAGCTGACCGACTCCAGCAGTGATCGCGTGGCGGCGGATGGGGACGTCGGTGCCGCGAAGGAGAAATCATGGCGCACGTCAAGCACGTTGAGCGCGTAGTTCAACGCCGCAACACCGACCAAGCCGCAGACCAACACCGCCGCCGTGCGCGCTGCTGAGAAAATCCGCTGAATGTCGATGAATGCCGCGGGGCGCATCTCGCGAGCGACGAGCTCGATCGCCAACAGCGCCGAGGCGCCGAGCACCATCAGGGCCGCGCCGACGCCAAGCACGATGGATCCATCGCGCGCCGACGCGACCAACGCGGCGCCAGCACCTAGCGTCAGGTCAAACGCGAGCGTGGTGGTGAGAAATAGCCGCGCCGCGCGATCGATGCCGTGACGAAACGCCAGCGCGCGCAGCAGTACGCCGCACGCAAACAGCGATGCTGCGACCACCGCCGCGGTGCGCTTAGCGCCGTCGTCGTCAAAGACCCGCTGCTGGGCCACAAATACCACGAGCGCAGTGAGGACAAGTGCCGTCGGCCACACTCGCAACACGCGCGTTTGATTGGTCGTCGCCATGGCTAGGCCCTCCATCGACGTGCCGACAACACCGCGGTCGTCGCCAACAACGCGAAATACGTGAGCGAAAGGTAGTACGCGACACTTTGTAACTTCACGGCGCCGCGAGAAAATGCCCGGAAATGTTTGTCAAACAAGTCGAGGTAGCCAAGCGCATCGCCAAATGTGCCCTCGACTTTGCGCGCGACCATCCACGACAACAACACCGCGACGATGATTGCCCCGCTCAGCACCGCCGCCAAGATTTGGTTTTTTGAGATGCTGGAGGCAAACGCGCCGATAGCGATGCACGCGCCGCCCAACAAAAACAACCCGAGATAGCCCGCGAACAAATGCCCCCACGTGACCTTGCCGTTCACGAGGATGAGCAGCGGCATGTAAACCGACAGCGCGAGCATCAAGAACAAAAACGCGCATGCACCGACGAACTTTCCCAGGGCGATTTGATGTTCGCGCGCGGGCGAAGTCTCAAGCAACACCAAGGTGCCAAGCTGCTTTTCTTCCGCAAACAGGCGCATGGAGATGAACACGCTGGCGACCATGGTCGTGCCCGACGAAAAGTAGAAAAACGCAGCCAGCACGTCGAAAGATTTTTTCTCGCCTTGCATCGCGAAGCCGTTGAACAACAGCCCATCCAGCAGCAACACAACCGCGATGATGACGTAGCCCAGCGGCGACAACAGGTAACTCATGAGTTCC
>JAYTVG010000566.1:0-1484 GCA_043744135.1 Deltaproteobacteria bacterium
CCTGACCACGGTTTCAGTGATGCAGGGCATTTCGCCCGCCATCACCGTCGACATCACCGGGCCCACGCACATTAACGGCACGGCCTGCGTCGGCCAATCGGGCGCGGGAGTGCGGCCGCTGCTTCGTCTCGACATCGATCGCATCACCGCGGGCGGACGCTTGTTGTCGCAAGAGGTTGCCGCCAATCCCGAATGCGACCAGGGCAAAAACGCCTTAGGCCTCGAAACCACCATCAACAACGTGCTCTTGCCGATGTTTTGGCAGGGCAACGACGCACACAAACCGGGCTGGCCCGGCTACGCGCTCGCGACTTGGAGCGGGGCAGCGCGCGATGCCAGCCACGGGGTGAGTGCGCTGACGCTCCCTGGCAGCACCCAAGTGCAACTCGCGGCGGCCGCCAAGCCTACAAAGACCACCAAACAACACGGCACCATGCGCTACATCATCGATCCGCCGATTCCGGGCGAGCCCGCGGTGGCGTCGCGCACGCGCCTGGCCATCCAGGCCGACCTGCGCATCATCGATGGCGTGTGGTACCTAAAAAATCCAAGCAATCCTCTTGAGTGGCCAGGTACGGCGATTTGGTCTGACCACCCGGGGCGCATGACCGAGCACGTCGACAGCGGCTTTAGCGAGCGCGTCGCGGAGGCGGGCGTGCGGCAGATCCCAGTGGGGCAACGGGACCTGTTTGGCGCTGGACCACTCCCCGTGCGCTACTCGCACTACGGCTACGATGCGGCCGCCCGCACGCTGATGCACGCGACCTTCGCGCACCCAACACCCGTGGTGTCGTACGGCACGCTGTTGTTCAGCCTTGACGCGCCGACCTCCGGGATGCTCGTTCCCGGCTACATCAGCGACGTCACAGCAGCTCCGGCGTTACTGCCGTTGTTTTGCGGTGGCGTGTGCGCCCGTGATGCCGATTGCGTCGCCAACAACGTCTGGCAGGCGATCGACCAAGCGCACGCGGGGGTGAATGCGTGCGCGGGCTTCGCAGTGCCTCCGATCGTGCGCACCAACTCCTCAAAGTTGGCGCTGGCAGCGAGCACGTCGATCGTTGACAACCACGCATCCGACACTGGTGACTACACGACCGCCACCGCTTGGCACCGGGTGTTGCCGCTCAATTTTGACGTCGACGCGTTCGCAAAAGCACTCGCGGATCCGGCGCGCTACGAGCTCGGATCGCACTTCACGGGTGGACGCAAGTTCAACGGCATCGTGTGGATTGGTTCGTTGTGGCCGAAGGCTTGGAGCGGCTTTAGCACCCCAACATCGGTGGCGCAGCGGCCAGCGACCGTCACGGCGCCGAAGGTGGGCGTGCCATTTTCGATGTGCAGCGATTCTGCCGCGGGGCAACCGTTTGACGACGACGCGACGCTCAAAACGCCGATTCCGAGCTGTGCCGAGATCATCAACAACCCTGGACCTGAGCTGTGGGCGGGAGAGCTGACGCGGCCGTGGGCGAACGCAGTGCGCATCT
>JAYTVG010000567.1:0-1480 GCA_043744135.1 Deltaproteobacteria bacterium
CCGGCACCTGCACCACCACGCCGTCGGGGCCGACCAGCGCGCCGCCGCTTTCATCGACGGTGTCGGCCGGCAGCAGCAGCGCAACGTCGCTGACGGACTCGCACAGCTGTTGCGCGCAACGTTGCCCGGCAAGACAGTCGGTGGCGTCCGTGCAGGGCGCTGGCGCATCGACGTCGCCCCACACCACAAGCGTGCAGCCTGCGGCAGAAGCGAGCAACAGCAACGAACAGCAGTGGAGCATGCGCACGCCGCCACAATCGCCGGAGGCAGGCCTCGTTTGCAAGCTCGCCACGGCGCGTGCATCGTGACGGGGCAGTGCGGTTTGCATCGGCGGCGGCGACAGGGCAGTGTGTGCGCGCATGGTGACGACCGCAGAGTTGATAGCCCACAACCGGTTGTTTGCCTTGTTGGACGACGCTGGCCGGCGCCGCATCTTGGCCGTCGCCACCGCGGCGGACTACGAGGTGGGCGCTGCCGTCATCAAAGAAGGTGAGTTTGGTGACGCGTTTTTCTTGCTGACGACGGGTACCGTGTCGGTGCGCATCGGCGGAGTCTTGGCGCAACACGAGGTCGCGCAGCTCGTGCCTGGTGCGTTTTTCGGCGAGATTGCGGCCCTGTTGTCTGAGGCCCGCACCGCCACGGTGTTTTGTCTGTCGTCGACCTCGCTGTTGAGTTTTGACGGCCAGCGCGTGCAGGGCATCTTGAAGGACTATCCAAAGGTGCGCGAGATCTTGGTGAAGCTCGGCCTCAAGCGATCCGAGGAGAATCTGCAGACGCAGCTGCACGCAGACTTCGCCGTCGTCCCCAGCACCAACGTCGACGCCACCGCCGAGGGTGCCGCGGTGCTGTCGCGCTCAGGGTCGATGCCCAGCGACATCAAAAGTGGCGACTAGCGATGGCCCCATCCGTCATCCGCACGATCTACCGCGGCACTCGCGCCTTGCGCGCGGTGGTGAAAGACGCGCGCCGCGCACAGCAAATCACGACCATCGTCGCACGCCATGGCTTCTCTCAGCTGTTGTCGCGCGACCAAGACGCGCCGGCTCAGGCGCGCGCGGCGGTGTTGTCAGGTGACGAGGGCAGCCAGCACGGCGCGGAACTCGCGGACCGCGTGGTGTCGATGTTGGAGGACCTTGGCCCCACCTTCATCAAGTTTGGGCAGATCCTGTCGACGCGGCCGGACTTGATCCCAGAGCGCTACCTCGCGCGGCTGCAAGCGCTGCAAGATCACGTCACCGCGGTGCCGGTGTTGGAGGTTCGGCGGCAGATCCAGCTGAGCTTAGGCGGCACTCCCGAGACGCTGTTTCGCTCGTTTGACGACGCGCCCATCGCGTCCGCGTCGATAGCACAAGTGCACGGTGCGATCACACATGACGGCTTTGACGTCGTCGTCAAGGTGCAGCGCCCCGGACTGCGGCCGGTGATCTTGGCGGATCTCTCGCTGCTCAAATTTTTCGTGCAGCAAGTGCTCGACGTGTTT
>JAYTVG010000568.1:0-1480 GCA_043744135.1 Deltaproteobacteria bacterium
GCGCGGCGACACCACGCTGACTTGCGGCAACACCGACGGACCCAAAAACCAACACAGCGCCCACAGCGTCGCGATGGCAAACACCGCGGTGCGTTCGCGCGAGCGCTCGCGGATCGTCGCGCGTGCAGCGAACACGACGAACACCGCGACTGCGAGCACGCCCGCGTACACGACGGCCTCGACGCCACCGGGGTGGGTGTTAAACAGGTCATCCGCAAACGCGGCCAGCGCGTCGAGCGGCGCGCGCCACACCACCGCACCACCGGCACCTGCGTCGCGCGTGCGCCAAAAAAACGGCACCGCCACCAGCACCCCAGGCGTGAGCGCGACCAGGCGCCAGCGATGCGTGGGTTCGGTGGCGCACAGCACCATGATGATGGCGCAGCCCGCGAGCGCCAACAGCCACGCTAATGAGTGTGTGACGAACACCAGCGCGAGTGCCGCGGCCAGCGCTGCGGCGTTTTTTTTGCCTCCCACGACGACGTGTTTGTGCGCGGCCCACAACGCCACGCACACGAGGGGCTTCGCGCAGATGAACTGCACAAAACCGTAAGACCACGCGAGATCGTACGTGGTGGGCAGGGCCAACAGCGCCAACCACGGGCTGCGGCCCAACCGCGCAAACAACAACGCCAAGCTCAACGGCCACGCGACTGTGGCCAGCGTGAGCATCAACTTCAGCATCGCGTACTTGGGCGCGACCACGTACAGCGCGGCGAGCAACACGGTGGGCAAGCTGTTGGCCCATGGCATCGGCTGCACCGTGAACATCGAGACAAACGCATCGTCGCCACGCCAGACGCGCCACAGCTGACACGCCGACTCCGCATGCGCAGCCGCATCCTGCATCGGGGGATACGTGACGGTCCACAGCACGCTGGCGTACAACAGCGCCAACGGCGCCAGCACCATCGACGCGCGGCGCAGCGATGGTGCGGGCGCCGCGACCGACGTCACCGCGCAACGTCGAGCGCGAGGTGCATTTTTTGGTGCGGAATATTCGCGTCCAAAAATTCTGGTCCCTCTGACAGGTACCCAAGCGCACGATAAAAAGGCAGCGCGCTGACCTGGCTGCCGAGCTCGACGTGCGCACAGCCCAGGGCGCGCGCGTGATCGTGTAGTGCGCGCATCAACGCCTCGCCGACGCCACGTCGCCGGTGGCTGTGTTTCACTGCGACGCGCTGCGCTTTCGCCGTGTTCGCGTCCAGCAAGAGCATGCGCGCGGTGCCAACTGCGTCGGCCGTGTTGATGGTGTCAAACGCGACGAAGTGATGACAGCTTGCGTCAAGGTCATCGAGCTCGTCGGCTTCAGGTACACCTTGCTCGTCGATGAACACGGCGCGGCGCAACACCAAACACGACGCGAGATCGTGGGCCGACGCAACCAAACGCACGATAGTCATGCAGGGGGTATTGCGCACAGTGGCACGCAAGCAAAGTGACAGTGCGCTCAGCGCCGCACGCGCGCCCACAGTGCGTC
>JAYTVG010000569.1:0-1479 GCA_043744135.1 Deltaproteobacteria bacterium
GTGCAGCGGCGATGGTGTCGCTGCCACCGTCGACGCTGATGTCGAAGGTGATGGTGCCGGCGCGCAGCTCGCGTTGGTTGATGCTCTCGCCAGACAGCGCGCGCTCCGCGAGCTCCTTTAGGGCTTTGGCCGCGATGTAGTTGGGGACGTTTTTCACCACCACCTGCACCTTGCCGGCGTTGACAAGCTCGCTTGTCCAGCGCTCGCCAACCTTCTTCATGAGGTCGTTCATGACGTCGTCAACCACGACGCGTCCGCGGCCGTTGCTGGCTGCGGCCTTCAGCGCGTTGTCCGGCGAGATGCCCAAGATTTGCGACTGTTTGTTGGCGACCGCTTCGATCTCGTTGGTGTTGACGTTGATGAGCTTGACGTTTGCTTGCACCGAGTACGAGTTCATCTTGCTGTCGGCCAACATCGTGTTGGGTTTGTCGCTTTTTATCACCTTCGCAGAGCCAAGTAGGACGTACTGGGCGTTGGTGTTTTCCACGATCTCTTTGATGACACTTTGCGGCAGGTCGCCGTTGGCGCTCACCTCAGTCACCTTGACGCCCGACTCGACGATCGTAAAGCAGCTGTTCATGAACGCCTCGACGAACATCGCCTCGACCGGACCGCGTTCGGTGCTCCACTTGGTCTCGTCACCGACGCGCTCCACCATCACAATCGAGACCTTGGGGTCGTGGTTGGCTTTCACAACCGCGCACACGCTATCGGAAATCGCTTCGGGCGATACCTTGGCGGTGAGCTTGATGGTCTTGGTGGTTTTGGTGTCGCCGTCCGCCAGCGCGCCCCACACCTCATCAATGATCACACCCTTTGCTGAAGTTGCGATCTCATCAGCCACGAGTTGAAAGTTGCGCACGATGGAGTTTGACTGCACGAGCACCCCCGCGCCCTGCTCCACGGCCTTGCGGCGCGCGTCGCGCCTCGCGTTCTTCTCGGTTTGCGCGGCGTCGCCTTCGATGATGGCGGCCTCGCCCACGACGGAGATGGTTTTAACTTCCGCGCGCGCGCTCGTGGCCCCAACGATGGTCAGCGCCGACGTCAGTAAGGTGAACGTAGCAAAGGTGCAGACGAAGTGTTTCATAGTTGTACGCATGTGAGTGGTCCCCATTAGTCGACGATGAGGACGACTTTGCCGTCCGCGAGGAAGGAAAGGTTCGCGGAGGGATCCCGCAGCTTATCCGCGTCGCCATTGGAGATGACGATGTCGGTCTTGCTCTTGTCGGCGGTCCGCAGCGCCTTCACCACCAAGGGCTTGTCGCCAACGCGGTCGGCTGACACGGCTTCTTGCCTCGCATAGCCGTCGATGGCGCCGCGCATCTTGGACGAAAGCGGCAAGGAAGTGTACTCCACCGACGTCGTCTCGGAAAAAGGTCTCAAGCAAGGCGGCATCGTCGGCTATGCGAGGCAAGAAGCCGTGTCAGCCGACCGCGTTGGCGACAAGCCCTTGGTGGTGAAGGCGCTGCGGACCGCCGA
>JAYTVG010000570.1:0-4686 GCA_043744135.1 Deltaproteobacteria bacterium
TGTCGGTGAAACGCCATGGTGCGTGCTCGCAGTCGCCGTCGTCGTGGCGGGGCTGACTGGCGCGTGCGCGACGACGTCCGCCACCGGCTCGATGTCCGCCGTGCCCGACGACGCGCCGTTTGTGCACGCTGCGCCAAAACAACCCCGCTCGCTCGAGCTCGCCCCCCTCAAGTTTGACGGCGACTACGCGTTTGTCGACGGTGCGACCGGTGTGCAGTTGAGTTTCGACGCGGTGGTGTTGCGCGCGCATGCCGCGCGCGTCGTCGTCATCGGGGAGCAACACGACCAACCAACACACCATGAATTGCAACGACGCTTGGTGGCGGTGTTGGCGCAAGGCCGCAAAGACATCGTGGTCGGGCTTGAGATGTTGTCTTGGCAGCAGCAGCCTGCGCTCGACACGTTTAACCGCGGCGAGCTCGACGTCGACGCGTTAGCCGCCGCGGTCGATTGGCAGCAGGCGTGGGGTTTTGACTTCACGATGTACGCGCCCATCTTCGTCGATGGTCACCGCTTGGGTGCGCGCTTTGTGGGGATGAACGTGCCGCGTGACGTGGTGCGCACCATGCGCACGCGTGGTCCCGAGGGCCTCACCGCGCAGCAGCGGGCGCGTTTGCCGCGCATGGATTTTTCTGATGCGCTGCACCGCGACTGGTTCGAAGCCATCTTCGCGCACGGCCACCCGATGTCGAAGTCGGATCTCGCGGGATTTTATGCAGCACAAGTGTTGTGGGACGAGTCGATGGCCCAAGCCAGCGTCGACGCGCTTGCGGCCGGCGCCAGTCAGGTTGTCTTGTTGTGCGGCGTTGGCCACATCGCGCAAGGCCGAGGGGTTCCCCAGCGCGTGCAGCGTCGACTGCGCAGCGCCACCGCGACGTTGAGCGTGGCCGTCGTCGAAGATGCCGACGCCAGCGACGTCGCGGCGGTGTTGACCCGCGCTATCAACAACGCGGACGCCGACATTTTGGTGGTGCGCCGCATTGACGACGCGCTGGCGTTGTAGCGACTGGCCGCTCGGTGAAGCGAACCGTCACGCGCGCTTGAGTGCATCAGCGATGCGCAACGAGGCTAGGCGCGCCAAGCCATAGATGCTGAGCTGAGGGTTGACGCCCAAGCTGGTGGGAAACACGCTGCCGTCCACCACGTGCAAGTTGTCCACTTGGTGGTGGCGCAAATCGCGCGATCGCACCACCCCTTGCTCCACGTCGTCACTCATGGCGCATCCGCCCATTTGGTGCGCGGAAAATACCGCGAGTTTGCAGCTGTCGTACGGCTGTGCGTCAATCGCGGACAGGTCTGCGACGCTGTTGAGCGTGAGCGGTGGATCGTGGGCGGTGACCACAGCCGTCGCACCGGCTGCGAACGCGACTTGCGCGAGGGTTTTTTGCGCGTGGCGCATGGCGT
Organism: Deltaproteobacteria bacterium; assembly: GCA_043744135.1. Classification (GTDB taxonomy): domain Bacteria; phylum Myxococcota; class UBA727; order UBA727; family VGSZ01; genus JAYTVG01. The sequence continues at coordinate 1,405 of JAYTVG010000570.1, forward strand.
CGCGTTGGCGCTTCACAAGCGGGTAGTCAAGGACGGGTGCGCCGCCCGGGCCGAGCGTGACGCGGCCGCCCACGACGTCGTCGTGCATGCCGTCGATGCCGATGGCTATGTGGGCCGCCAAAAACGGTAGCTTTTGCATCATCGCTTTATGGTCCGCGCCGATGCCGGGTGCCGCGGTGGCCACCAGCATCGGGTGCACCGGTGCGGCCTCCAAGAAATAGCCGACGTCGTCACCGCGGCGCGCGAAGTGATGGCTCGCGACACTTTGTGGTGCGCCACGCCAGCCCTCAATCGGCGCAGCAAATACGCCCGTGCTCGCGACCACCGGATGCACAAAGGTCCGGCGGCCGAGCACCGCGTGGGGATCGGGCGCGTCTGAGCGCAACAGCAGTGCCGGCGAGTTGATGGCGCCCCCCGCCACAATCACCACGCGTGGCTTGACGACGAGCTTGACGCCGGTGGGCGCTAAGCCAAACGCATCGAGCAAGTGCGATTGCACGGCCACCACGCGCGCGCCGTCAAACTGCAGCTGCGCCACTTTACAGCGCGACACAAACGAGGCGCCCGCATTGATGGCATCGGGCACGAGCGTCACAAGCATCGATTGCTTGGCGTCGATGGGGCAGCCGTGCCCGCACGAGCCGGTGTGCGCGCAGCCGAGCACGTTGCGCTTGATTGGCTCAGCCGCGAAACCCAACTTGTGGCAACCGTCCAGCAGCGTGCGGTTGTTCTTGTTGATGAGCTCAAGTGCGATGGGCGCTATCGACAGGCGCTTTTCTGCCCACTCAAAACACGGAGCTAAAGCGCTGATGTCGATGTCTTTGACCTCGTGTACGGTGCGCCAGCGATCCACCACATCATCAGGCGTGCGAAAACACGTGGTCCAATTAACGACGCTGCCGCCGCCGATGGCCTTGCCTTGCAGCAGCGTGATGCCGAGGTCTTTGGTCGTGCGTTGCGCGCCGTCTTGGTACAAATACGGATACGCCTCGTCTTCGCGTTGCCGAAAGCGCGCGCGCGTAAAGTAGCCGCCTTCTTCCAGCACCACGACGCGCAAACCCGCTTGCGCAAGCGTCGCTGCGGTCACGGCGCCACCGGGGCCGCTGCCGACGATGCACACGTCGCAGCCGACCTCGAGGTCTTCGGTGATGGTCTGTCCTTCGGTGACGCCGGCGCCCAGTGTTCGCATGATTAGCCCTTCGAGCCGGCGGGCAGCAGATTGTCCACGGCGGTTTCAGCGAGGGTGTTGACCCACAGCGGCGCGCGCGCGTCGATGGCGGGAGGTTCTGCTTTGGCGATCGACGGCCCTGGGTAAGCCACCTCGGGCCACGCTTGTGGGCTTGCATAGTGCGCGGCCAAGCACAGCTTGCGCAGCGCATGGTACGCGCCGCGCAACAACACCAGCCTTGAGTCCCGCCACGCCAACAGCGCGCGATCTTGCGCAGCCTCGTTGAGCAGCGTGAACGGCGTGGGGTTTGCGCGCAACAACGCACTGGTGAGCGCGTTTTCGAGCAACATGAGTGCGGCACCGAGGTCCTTGGCGGCTTGAGGAGCCGCAAAGCGCAAGCTGAAGTCGACACGCATCGCGATTTCTTTGGGCGACGCGCTGGTTTGCGCGAGCACGCGACCGGCCACCGCCACCAACACCGCGTAGCCTTGCTGTGACAACGCCATCAGCGCGCGCGGCGGCGTCACGCTGCGGTCGCCAGGGAACAACGCCACGCCGCCGGCCGCGAGCGCCAACATCGCGCCGCCCATCAAACCACGCTGCAAAAACACCCGTCGACGCACGATGTTCATCCCATTCGCGCGGCACTCGCGCAGTTCATCGTCGGTGGCTAAAAATACGAAATCTGCCGCGCCGAGGCGTGCCCCCAGCCTGCGAAGCGTACCAACCCCAAGCATAGCAAGCCCGCCGCCAAGCCACGCACGATGCGCTCGGGCGTGTGATCAAACAGCGTGCTGAGGTCGGCGATGGTTTTGGTGCCGTCCATCGCGACCACCACCCGCGCCATCGCGTCGCTTAACGCCACTTCTTGTAAACCGTACGCTGCATCTGAGGCCGGCGTGAAGCGCGCGTCGTCGGGTGCCGCTTGGCGCAGCGCCTCATCGCTTTCAGACCCCAAGATGCCGCGAATGACGACCTCGGCGACCGACACGTGCGCGCTGATGGGCTCGCGTGTGGCGCGCCCCTCAAACGAGGTGCGAAAGCTGCCGACACTCCACAAAAACGCTTGCGTGGCGACTTCGCGCGCGTGGTCGGTGACGAGCTTCACGAGCGTGTCGTGCTCGACGATATTGCGCGCCGCTAGGGCCGCGAGGACGTTTTTGTGCGCGCCCGACTTCATGTCGTCACGCAGTGCGATCACGCTGGCCGCGTTGATGTGGCCACGGCGAAAGCCCAGCGCGACCACGTCTTCACCCTCGACGTTGCTGCGCGCACCCGTGATGACACCGCGCCGAAAGTACAACACGCGCTTGCGTAAGCGATTTTGCAACCACAACTCACCGGTGGTTTGACTTTGGTGAAACGCATCGAGCACGTCGGTGAGCGCGCGCGGCGACAACGCCCCCGCTGGATCAGGTGCACGCCCGGGTGTTGCACGGCGCTGCTTGATGCTCGCCCACAACTCCGTCAGCTGCCCGGGTGCAAACGCGTCGCGCTTGTTTGGCGACAAGCGTGCGCTCAGCGGAGCCGCGGCGCGGCCGACCGGTTGCACGGCTGCGTCCTCGTCCACGTCGGTGACCTCTAACACCAAGTCGTCGTCGACGGCGATGGGTGGTGACGTGTCGGCGTCGCCCTCTTGCGACGACAGCCGCGCATCACCGGTTTGGGGGGCGCGCGCCAACTCAAAATTGGTGAGCTTGGCAATGAACTCCACCAGCGTCAGCGAGCGAAACGGCCGCAAAAACGAGCCGTCTAGCTTGGCGATGCGCGCGAGCAATGCATCGTCAGGTTGGGCGGCGAGTTGTGGTGAGTACGTCAAGATGGCCTTGACGTGCAGCTCGGCGCGCAACAGCTCGGCGACGTCGATGCCGGGCGCGTCGGTCAAATCCTGCTCCACGATGACGGCGGCGGGCGGTTGTTGCAGTGCGAGCTCAAGCGCGCGTTCACCGGTGCGCGCATGCTCGGCGCTCATGCCGTACTGCACCAGCAAGCTGCACAACAGCTCACCGAGTTCACCAGGATCGACGACGAGAACGTGCGCCATAGCTCAAGGCGGTATAGCACAACTTGAGTGGCAACGCTGCCAGATGCGAATCCGCCGCGAGCCATCGCAA
>JAYTVG010000571.1:0-4685 GCA_043744135.1 Deltaproteobacteria bacterium
TCGGCACTGCCGCAGTTTTTCAAACCACGCCGTCCATGACAATCGACGGCACCTTCGGCACGAACCCTCTGTTTGGCATCGTCGGCCGCTCGACCGCCAGCGCCGGGCAAGACGGCCCGATGCAGGTGTCAGCGACGCTGGTGGACCGCGTCGGCAACGTGGCGACGAACGTGCCGTTGACGTTTTCGGCGGGCGATACCCCGATTGTCGACGTCACGACGCCGGCGGCGGCGCAGGTCAACGTCGCCGATCGCATTGTGTATACCCGGACACCTTGGGGCGACAGCAACGGCGTGCACGCCTTTAGCGTCGTAGGTACCGCGAACGCGGCGGAGCCCGGCACCATCGCGACCGTCTCTGAAACGGGGTCCGAGATCGCGCGCACCACCGTCAACGCCAACGGCTCATTCACGGCGACGCTCGATACGCGCGACCGTGCCGTTGTCAACGTGGCGCTGGTCGACGCGGCGGGAAACGTCAGCCCCTCGGCGTCGGTGCGCGACGTCGTTTGGGTCGCGACGATGGGCGACAAAGTGGAAGGTCGGACCATCGAAAACCCGCACCGCTTCACCGCACGCACGTTTAACGACAAGGCACCCGTGCAAGCGGACGAGGAGGAACTCCTGCGCGACAGCACCGCGCCCGCGACACTCAACGCGCTAGCGCGCCTCAACGACGCCAACGGCACACTGAGCACGGTCGGGCTGCCCGCGTGGCGCGAGTTGCGCGCGGAAAGCATCGTCGAGACAGCTCGACCGCGCGCAGCCTTCGATGCGCAGCGTGGCGTGATGGTCTTGCCCGGTGGTCCGACGCAGCTGCGCGAGTGGGACGGCACCCGCCTAAACGACGTCCACACCATCGATCCCCAAGGCGACGGCGACCCCGACCTCGGCACCGCCTACGAGCTCGCGTACGACCCGGTGCGCGGCGAGACCGTGCTGTTTGGTTCAGAGGGCGTCACCTGGGGCTACGACGGCTTGAGCTGGCGTGTGCTCGCGAGCGCCGCAAACTCACCGGACGACCGCATCCAGCAAACCATGGCGTGGGACCCCATCGCGCGCGCGGTCTTGCTGCACGGCGGCGGGCAAAACGGCGGCGCGAACTGCGATGCTAGCGCCAGCGGCTGCCTCGGTGACACGTGGCTGTGGAACGGCTCGACGTGGCAGAACATCACATCGCAAGACCCGACCGAAAATCCACCCGTGCGTCAGGGTGCTGCCATGGTGTTTAACGATGACGCGAATGCGATGGTGATGTTCGGTGGCCGCGCTGGCAACGCATTTTTGACCGACACGTGGGAGTGGACGGGGCTCTGGCGCAATGCGACGCCGGTGGCGCCATCAGTGCCGCCACCAGGCCGAAACGGTGCCGCGATGGTTCACGACAACGTGCTGGGCGGCGCTGTCATGGTTGGCGGACGCGACGCTTCCGGGGTGGCGCTGGCCGACGCGTGGTTTTGGGACGGCACGGATTGGGGCCCCCACACATTTGGCGACCCTGAGCGCGACGGATCGCCGAGCGCGCGCAGCGATTTTGCGCTGGTCAAAGACACCGCGCGTGACGTCAACATCTTGCACGGTGGCACTGGGATTGGCGTCAACTGCGCCGGCAACAACGCGGCGTGTGACGACACGTGGGTCGGCACCAACGCGAGCTGGCGTCGGGCGGCGCCGTTTGTCAACCGCACGCGCACGAACCTGCCGATCGCGCGCTCGCGTTTTGCCACCGCGTACGACCGCACGCTGGGCAAGGTGTTGATGTACGGCGGCGAGATGCAATCCGCATCAGCCACGACAACAGACTGCGACGTCAACGTTGCCAATGGATTTTGCGGCGACTTTTGGGAATTCGACGGCGCGGCTTGGACGGTGCGCGCTCAATCGGGCACGAGACCCGGATCGCGCAAAGCGAGCTCGATGGCATTTGCAGAAGCGGCGAACGTCACGGTGCTGTTTGGCGGGCTGGTCAACGGCGGCGCTGCAGTTGCACAAACGTTTCACGTCAACGCCGCGGGCGTGTGGACGCGGTTCACACCGGCGGTCACGCCGAGCGCGCGCAGCGAGGCCGCGATGGTCTACGACCCGGTGCGCCAACGGGTGGTGCTGTTCGGCGGGCGATCGCCGGCCAACGTCGCATTGGGCGACACCTGGGACTACAACCCCGCCACGGCGGTGTGGACACAACGCTGCAATCCAGGTTGCGGTGTTGGCATTCCGCTTGCGCGCATGAACGCCGGGATCACGTATGACCGCGCACGCAGCCGCGTGGTGTTGTTCGGCGGCGACAACGGCGCGGGCACTGATGACGACGATGTCTTTGAATTCGATGGCACCACGTGGACGCGGGTCACGACCGTCGCACCGCGCCCCATTGCTGATGCAGGTCGGCGCCTGATCTTTGATGAAGTGCGCGCTCGCACGCAACTGTTTGGCACCCGGGCTGGCTGCAACACAAACGCCTGCGACGATGCGTGGGAATACAGCACCGGCACATGGCGAAAGATCGCCGCCGCATCGCCACCGCTTGACGGCTCACCACAAAAGCGAAACGGCGCGGGTGTCGTGTACAACGCCGCGCGCGCAGAAACGGTGCTGTTTGGCGCGCTCAGCCCGGCGTTTGACACGTGGCGGCTGGAGTCCGGCGCTGACACGGGGCCCGCCCATGTGTTCACGGTGGTGTGGTCAGCGGCCGGCGTGCCGCGCTCACGCGTGCGCGATGTGGCATTGCGCTGGCGCGTCGGTGCGTCGGCGTTGCCAAATGGCAGCCCGCAAAACGGCGTCTCGTTGTTTGCGTACAGCGACGGTGAGCGTCGTATCCTCGCGGGCAACGCAAATGCTGCACCGCTTGCCTTGAGCGCCCCGACGACGGCGGCGTTTGTCGCAAACAGCGTCGGCGCGCCCAACAACGTTGACGCGTTGTTCAACAGTGACGATGACATGGTGTTTTTCGCACAGCCGGCGTTTAAAAACGGCAGTGGTCCAGCATACGGCGCCCTAAGCACCGACTACGTGGAGGCGCTCGTGCGCTACCGCCTCCCATGAAGTCACGTGTTGTCTTCGTCGCCGCACACGGTGCGCTTGTTCAACTCGCAAGGTCACCACATGGGAGCATCGCGATGCGTTTGGTTATGACGACGTTGTTGTGCTGTAGCCCGGCGTTCGCGGTGCGCGCACCCGAGGTCCCCGCAGCACCGCCCAGTATTGTTAAACAAAATCCGTCGACCGCTAAGCCGAGCGCGCCCTCGCTGGTGCGCATCGCGGTCTATCCGCTTGAGCACGGCGGCATCGACGACCGCGTCGCGCAAGTGCTGACGGACGCGGTGTTGTCTGAGGTCCGCAAGCTCGATCAAACCATCGTGATCGGCATGGACGAGATCAAAGCGATGCTCGATTTGGAGGCGCAAAAGCAGATCGTCGGTTGTGTCGATGCGTCGTGTCTCGCAGAGATCGGCGCCGCACTTGGGGTTGACCGCATCGTCATCGGCAGCGCCGCCGTGGTCGGCGACGGCATCGTGTTTGGCCTCAAACACATCGATCAAAAAAACGCCACCACCCTTGGTCAAGCGACGCGGCGGATCGACACGCAAGACCCCGCCGACGTGCTCGCGGCGATCGGGCCCGTCGTGCAAGAGGTGTTCGCCGACATGCCCCTGCGCGTCGGTGCGGTGCGCGGTGTCCCAGCCGAACTCGCGCTGCGCATTCACCCGCCGCCACTGTCACCCGTGGTGCCGATGTCGCTTGCAGCCGTCGCGGTCGGCGTCGCTGTCGTCGGCGGTGCGATGGTGGCAGTCAACGTCTACGTCAACAATACGCTGAGCGCGAAGTTGGCATCGAGTAAGACCGGTCTCGTCGTCAACGGGCCCGACGTGGTGCGTGAAGTCGCGGTCGTTCAGCGCTCGTTTATCGCCGCTGTTGTGAGTTTCGCGGTCGCGTCGGTGGTGGCGTCGGCCGCGGGTATCAGCGTGCTGTTCACCGACTTCAGCGACGCTGCCGAATAGCGCTCACGGCACCACCGCGAACAGCTCTGGGCCTTTGGCAAACGCGCAGTGCTCGTAGTCGATGGCGGCGTCCAGCGGTGGCGTGGGATCGCGCGCGAGCCCTTCGATGAAACACGCCACCGCAACGTACTCGGCGTTGCTAAGCGGCTCGTTTGCCAGCGGCATGCGCGAACCCGGCAGCGTCCCCGTGATGCGTCCCCACAGGTAACTGCGATCAAGCGAGCCGGCGCTCAGCACCGTCGCGGATTGCGTGGCGGTGAATTCCTCCGCGCCAAAGCGGCCGTTTTGGTTGGGGTCGCCAGGGACGATCGACAACAGCGCGGTGTCGACGAAGTCTTCGATAAAAGGATTGTCAGACAGCCCGTTGACCGTGACCACGACCTCGTTTGATCCGGCCGTGAGCTCCGCCTCCACGCGCCAGTCCTCGGCGGGCAACAACACGGGCGCCAGCGACACCACGTCTTCGACAAAAAAGATGCGCGCGGCGCTGATGCTCTGTGCGGCAGTGATGCGCGTGCCAAAGCGCCAGCGGTTGAGGGCCTCGCGCTGCGCCCACGCGATCTCGGACACCAAAACGTTCTGCGCGCCGGCGTCTTGCACGATCAACGAGTCTCCTCGACGCTCACACAAATCCGAGCCTGCGGTGGGCTCCGGCAACGCGATGTTGCACCAAGCGCCCACCGTGCTC
>JAYTVG010000572.1:0-1476 GCA_043744135.1 Deltaproteobacteria bacterium
CCACTGCGACTGCAGCCAGGCGCGCTGACCATCAGCGTCGTGCGGGATGTCCGCGCGCGCCACGCGCCACATGCGCACGCGCACCGTGCGCCCCAACAGCGCACCGCTCCAGATGTCTTTGACGTGTGAAAAGCCCTCAAGGCCGCTGTGCGCGATGAACAGCACGTCGGCGTGTGGGGCACCCGCGAGCGCGCTGAGCACACCGCCGGATTTTGGGACCAACGTGTGCGTGAGCGCGGCAGCAAACGCGATCGCTTGCGGATCTGAGGGCAGGCGCGCCGCGATTCGTTCGCGATCGCGATCGCGCTTGTCGAGGGAAAAGCGCGTACCCTCGGGGTAAATGAGCACTGCGGATTTGCTATCGAGGCCGCTGGCGAGCGCGACGATGGCGCGCAGATCGTCCGCCGAGCCCTCCGCAGTGCGCGCCACAAAGTGGTTCGGCAGGCGCGTGCCCGCAAGATCCATACACGGGTCCTCCAGCAGCTCTTGCTTCAACACGAAGCGCAGCGTGATGCCGTGACGCTGCGTGATAAATATGCTCGGCAGCAGCGTGTCGATGATGCTGGCGTGGCGCGGCAGCACTAGCAGCGGTCCGGGCGCTGCCAGCGCGTCGCCCTCGACGACGTAGCGCAACCGAAACACCCGCGACACGCACACGAACAGCGCGCGCGTGTATTGCTGTTGACGATGGTACGTGCGCGCAACCAATGCGTCGGCATCGCAGCACGCTGCGTCCCAAGCGCACAACAGCACCAGTGCGCATTCTACCGCGACGTACGCGCAGCCAAACGCCAACACCCGCACGCTGGGCGTGCCGCGCACGCCGCGCACAACGTCGACGGCGAAGCAGAGCAGCAACCACACCGGCAACAACGCCAACAACACCACCGCGAAAAAAAACAGCCGCGGGATGGTGCGCGCACGCCGAGCGACGCTGCTGCGCGCCAACGTCGCGGTCCACCACGCCAGCAGCGGCAAGGCCAAACACCAGCCGGCAGCGATAGCGAGCAGCGGTGACACGCCGGGCGCAATCGTGAGTGCATGCAGACCAGCGCCACCCCGGTACGCCAGGGGACCGCACACGGCTCCGACCGCGGCCGCCAGCCACAAGCGCCGCGTCAGCACCACCAGCGACGTCTGCAGCGTGCACGCGAAGCCGACCCACATCATCACCATGAAGCCGCGGTGGTCATCAAAGCTGACGGCGCCCGCTTGGACCAACGCACCATCGACAACGCTGCCGACGGCTGCAGCCGTCGACAACAACAACAACGCGGCCGCCCGCGCCGCCGCCCGGGCGACGTGCAGCAGCGCGAATAACGCCATGGGCACGCAAGCCAACCCTGGCGAGTGCACCGACGCGAGCCACGCGGTGGCAAACCACGCTGCTTGAAACAGCACAAACAACAAGGTGCTCACAGCTGTGAAGTTCACATCATCCCGGGGTGCATGCGCGACGACGAAACAGTACTGTGC
>JAYTVG010000573.1:0-1475 GCA_043744135.1 Deltaproteobacteria bacterium
CGCCGGGTTTTGTGCACCACGCGGTGGTGTCCTTGCCGTCGACCGCGTTCCACATCGTGGTGGCGGGTCGACCGTCGTCGAGTTCGGTGCTCGCCTCGACGAATGCGATGTCGGAGGCGGCGACCGATGGTGCCCCGCACGCGACCACAACGCAAAGCAGCCGAGCCACAGCCACTGCGCGTGTGCAGCGAGACGCACGAAAGGGAAGATCGGCCATCGGCAACTCTCCAAGGGCACTGCGCCCACAACAACGCCATCCGCGCTGCCTGTGAATTCTACGCCTCAGCGTGGCATGTCGCCAGTTCGCGGCCGTCGGATCTGCCGCACCGTGTTGACGCGTGCGCGGAATTTCGACACTGAGGCGGCCTCGCTGGGCGATTCAACTCGCATAGCGAGGGATCGCGTCGGCGGGCCTGCACGGGAGAACAACGCAACACGGCAGGTTCGCGCGCAGGCGCGGTGGACATTGAAACTTGGGAGCGAGACACATGCACGCACTTCAGACGACCGCCACCCCCGTCCTGTTCACATTGCTGTTGGCCCTGCCCACGTGGGTCGGGTGCGACAACGGCCCGAAAGCCGGCGAGGAAGCTGAGTACTGGGGCAAAAAGCTCAACACCGACACCGACATCCCCAAGCGCGACGTCGCCTTGCAGCACCTCGTCGAGCTCAAGGACAAAAAGGCGCTGCCGTTTTTGTTTGAGGCGCTCAAGCAAACCGGCCAGGCCGCTGAGTTGCGGCCAAAGGTCGCGGAATACATCGGCGTCATCGGCGACGCGTCGGCAGTGCCAGCACTCGTGGCCGGCGTCGATTGGTCAGCGGGGGCCGGCAGCGACAAGGCCTCGCGCGCTGCCGCCAACACCAACGAAAAAATCGCGAAGGCGCTCGCGAAGGTCGGCAGCGGCAGCGACGCAAAAACCGTCGAAACACTGTCGCGGTTGGCGGAAAACAACAGCCAAGATGTGCAGCTCGCCGCGGTGGTGGCGCTCGGTGAGCTCAAGGCCGCCGGCGCCGTCGACAAGTTGGTGGAGCTCGCCGACGGCCACCCCAACAACTTCATGGTGAAAAACGCCGTCGAGGCGCTGGGCAAAATCGCGGACCCGAAGGCGGCACGCGTGCTCGGTAAGCTGATGTTCTTTGAGCGCCAGGGCGTGTCGTTTTACCGCGAGGCGAGCTACGCGCTCTTTTTGCTCGGCAAAGCCGCCGTCCCAGTGCTCGACGAGATGTACACGGGCAAGTTCAAAGACATCGAGGACCTGCACATCGAGCCCGGCGTGCAAAAGACCAAGGCCGTGGTGGTGTACGGCGACTTGGACCTCGCGGACACCAACAAAAACGTGCTCGCCGGCATTGACGCCCAGGGCAACGACACGTCGACCGCGCTGTTGCGCACGGAATCGCAGCGCGCCGTCGGACGCATGGGCCTCAAAGAGGCGGTGCCGGCCCTCGTCAAACGCATCGACAACATCGACATC
>JAYTVG010000574.1:0-1474 GCA_043744135.1 Deltaproteobacteria bacterium
TGAAGGAGCAAGGTGTCGACCCCGTCGACATCGACACCAGCGCGGATGCTGGTGGCGCTGCGCCGATGAAGAAGGGCAAGTAGCCCGTGGCTTCGCTCAAAGAACGCGGCATGGCCCTGGGCATGAAAGCGGTCGGCAAGCTGATGCAAAGCCCCGAGCGCGCCGAACGCTTGATGAAGGCGGTCGAGCAGGTGCAAAAGGGCCGCGATGTGGTCGACGACGCGGCAGCGCGTCTGCTGAACCTGTCGCAACTGCCGTCGGCGTCGGACCTTAAGGACTTGTCGCGGCAAGCCGGGCGCCTCAAGCGTGAATCCAAGCGCATCTTGGCGCTGTTGTGCGGCGCCGGCTGCGAGGGCTGTCTCCCCGGTGTGGGTGCGAGGGCGCCCGCACCGGCGTTGCTCCTCGGCGCGGTGGTGGATGACGCGCTCGCGCAAGTCAGTACGCGGCTGCCTGCGCCGGCGGGTTTTTGCGCGCAGGTGCGCAGCGTCGCGACGCAAAGCGAGGCCAACACCATCGCCGACGCCATCCGAAGCGAGCGCGGTTTGCCGGTGGAACTCGTTTCGAAGGATCTCGGCGATCGCGGCGTGTGGTACCGCATCTGCGTCGGTGACGAGGCCAGCGCCGCACACCTTGCAGCAAAAGCCGCGCGGTGGACAGCGCCCGAGGGGATCTTAGAGCCCTACCTCGAACCAGTGCGCACCGACGCACCCGCCGGCACGCCGGAGCAACAGCCGCCGCGATTTTTTGTGCAGGATCGCCAAACCGCACTCAAAAACGTGCCGTCCGACGCGGCCGCGCGCGCGTTTTCGCAGGTGCAAGGTGCGTTGGTGCGTGACGTCGTCCTCGCCGGCGGGCCAGCCCCCGCGCAATGGATCTTGGCCGGCACAGGCGACCTCGGTGGCGGCACTGCGGCGTTCGTCGTGACCGCCACCGGCGAGCGCGTCGTGTTGGCGTCCACCGCCGCGCCGGGGTGTGCGGCGTGCGAGTTGTTGCTGCGACCGCGCGCCGGCGTGGTGGTTTCGAGCACTGTGGTGGCGGCTGGCGACTTCTCCCCCGACGCTGGCGATGAGGTGCTGCTGCAGGAGACCGGCGCGGGTGGCGAGCAGGCGCTGAGCATCGCGGCACTGCATCGATCGGGGCAAAAGCTCTCGTTTGATCGCGTGGCCTCGGTGGTGCTGACGCGCGTCGCAGCCGACGTCATGGTGCTGGGATCGTTCGCCGCGGTCGATTTGGACAGTGACGCCCAGCGCGAGATCGTGGTGAGCTCCCTCGAGCTGCAGGTGCAGGCGGGCGCCGTGTGCGAGGTGCAAAAGCACGCGGCGTTGTACGATTTCGCGGCGCAGGGCTTCGCGCGCGTCGATCCAAACGCGCCGGCTGCGGCTGGCGCCGATACCGCGGCTGCCCTCATCACCCTGGATGCCGCCGGCGACCACTTGCAGGCGTCGAAGGTGTGCGCGGCTGCGCTCGCCGCAGA
>JAYTVG010000575.1:0-1474 GCA_043744135.1 Deltaproteobacteria bacterium
TCGCTGGTGGGTGGCGTGGTCTCCGTGCAAGCCCCCACCGCGGCCAGCACGATCATGATGGTCGCGTTGGCGGTGATCGCCCTCGCTAGCGTTGCGCGCGGACGTCGCGTCATCGCACTGCTCGCCGTCGGTGCCGCGCTCGCCGTCGTCGGCTTGGGGCACATCGAACCTGCCGGCATGCGCGTCACGTTTTTACCGGTCGGGCAGGGCGATTGTGTGGTTGTCGAAACGCCCGACGGCCACAGCATGATCGTCGACGGTGGCGGAACCTGGAGCGGTAAAGTCGATCCCGGGGTGGACGTCGTGCTGCCGTTTTTGCGCCGTCGGGGCATCACGCAATTTGACGTTGCGGTGCTGTCCCATCCGCATCCCGATCACGCGCTCGGTCTTGTGAGCGTGCTGCGCGCTGTGCCGCCGCGCGAGCTGTGGACCAACGGCTCACCGCCTGGCGCGCTCATGGACGCGGTCGTGGCCGCAGCAGCAAACGCATCGCACAGCCACACGCCGGCGCTGCTCGGCCGTCACAACTTAGGCGACGCGACGGTGGACGTGTTTGGCCCCGCCCCCGCAGAGGGCTCGCCTAACTACCCAGAGCTACAAGCCAACGACAACTCGCTGGTTTTGCGCGTCTGCTACCAAGGCGCGTGTGCGCTGTTGCCGGGTGACGTTGAGGCGCTGGGTGAAGGCTTGTTGTTGCAGTCGACCGCGGACCTGCACGCCGAGTTGGTGAAGGCCGGGCATCACGGCAGCAGCACGTCGTCGACCGCTGAATTCATCGCGCGCACCGGCGCGTCGCATGTGGTGTTTTGCACCGGTCGCGACAACACGTTTTTTTTCCCGCACGCGGACGTGGTGCAGCGTTGGCGCTCGGCAGGCGCCACGCTTTGGGACACCGCGGTTCATGGCGAAATTACGGCGTGGCTTTCAAACGGGACGGTGACGGTCCGCGGTTTTCACGCAGGAGTCGTCACCGCGCCGCAAAAGGAGTGAGCACGAAGGCAAGCTGCGCGCGCTAAGCCGATCCCCGCCACCACAAATCTGGAATGCAAGTGGTCGCTGAGCGCAAGCGTGGTGCGACCATTTCGACGTTGCGGATCGAATCGCGCCCCGATGCATCACCACGGTTGACTCTGCCCACGACCATCCCCTACGTTCGCCGCGACGAGTCCGACTACGGGAGATCCATGGCTGACAACAACACGTGCGTCATCGGCAGAGGCATCACGATTAAGGGCAACCTGTCGGGCGCCGAAGAGTTGGTCGTCGAGGGCAACGTCGAAGGCCACATCTCGCTCAAAAATCATCTGACGGTGAAGGAGAGCGGCCAGATCACCGCCGACATCTCAACGGAGTCGCTGCTCGTGCACGGGCGTGTCAGCGGCAATATTGACGCCAACGACTTGGTCTCGTTGTCCGCTGAGGCGAGCGTGGTCGCCGATATCCGCGCACCTCGCGTCGTCATTGAAGACGGCGC
>JAYTVG010000576.1:0-1472 GCA_043744135.1 Deltaproteobacteria bacterium
ATGATCGACAACACGTCGCACGTTGCCGGCCTCCTCATGGGCTTTTTGGTGACGTACGGCTTGTCGGTGGGCGATCGCATGCGCGTCGCGCGTGTCGACGGTCCGGTGGCCGTGCCGGCCGGCGCCTCGCGCCTTGGCATCGCCACGCTGTGCTTGTGCGCGGTGTGGTTTTTGTTGGTCGTCACCTACGCCGCGGTGCCGTTTGCGTCGCCACGCTATCACGCGCGCATTGGGCTCGAAGACTTGTTGCGTGGACGCGTGGACCAAGCGAAAATCCACGCTAAACGCGCGTCACAATACGGTCCCGACGACGCGGTGACGATGTTGATTGCTGCGCGTTTGGCAGACGCGACTGCAGCGAGCGACGATGCCAAGGCGCAAGCGCGCAGCACGATGCAGGAGGGATTGCGCCGCTTAGGCACAACGAACGCGACCGACGCGTTTGAACGCGCCACCGACGCGCTCGGGCTTGCGTCGGGCGAGGGCGAGCTGCCGTATACCGACGCACGCACCATGTCGCTGTTGTGCCGCGCCGCGATCGACATGGCGGCGCAGACACCGGCACCGACCGTCAAAAACGACTGCGCGTGGTTGCTGCTCAAGACGCCCGACCCGCAAGTGCACGATGCGGACGCCGCATTGAAACTCGCCCAAGAGGCCGTGCACGAGGCGGAGGCCGGCGGCAAACCCGCACACGGAGCGTTCGTGCACACGCTGGCTTGTGCGCTCGCAGAAACCGGCGCTGCGGCCGAAGGGTTGGCGATGCTTGAAAAGCTCGCTGTGGCTGGGCGTGAGGATGAGGTGCTGCCGTTGTCTCTCGACGCCGAACGGGATCGCCTCAAGCGCGCCCTGACGATGCTGCCCGTGCGGACGCCCGCCCTTGCGCCTGCAACACCAACGGTGCGTCCGGCTGCGGCAGGCCAAGCGTTAGATGACGTGCAACAGCAACACCCCCAAAGCAAACGGGAGTAGCATCCAGCCATGGCGGTGCGGGCAGGCCAGCGCGAACTACTAGACGACTTAGACAAGCGGCTCGACGAGTTGCGCCGCAAGTTCGACCTATATTTCATTGGCTCCAAGGAACAGCGCATCCCGCCAGCGTCGACGCAAGCGCAGCTGGGCGGTGAACTGCGCCGCATCCGTGAAGACGAGATGCGCAACTGGAACACGCAGGACAAGTTTCGTTGCAACCAAATCTTCGCGCGCTTCGTGTCGCTCGATCGCGTCTGGGCGCGCACGATGAAGCAAATCGAAGACGGCGTGTACAAGCGCGACAAGTTCAAGGTGCAGCAGTCCAAAAAACGCGACAACGCCGCCGCCGGCGCCGACAGCGGCCAAGCGCGGCAACAACCGACGGTCGACGCCCTGGACGCCATGGACGTCGACGTGGGTTCATTTGACGACGTCGCGCCCGCGCCTGTAAAGCAGGTCATCGCACCTTTAAGACCCGCACCGTCGCCAACACCGGTGCG
>JAYTVG010000577.1:0-4668 GCA_043744135.1 Deltaproteobacteria bacterium
CGAGCTTCGAAGACACCACCAAGGCGCTTTACGCCTGAACCGGTCTGTGTGGCGCGGCCACGGGTCGGTGCTGCGCGCCCATCTCCAGCCCCGCACGCAAACCGGGAGCTGGAGAAGCATGAAGTGTCGCGAGTCTTCATCGTGATCGCGGCGGTCACGGTGCGCGTCGTTGGCCGCGTCGCCGACCGTTTGCACGCACGCTAAGCACCACGACGAACGCCAGCAGCGGCGCGTCCCGGCTCGTGCGGCAGCCCACCTGCGCGTCGGCGCTCGGCCCCCCGCCCAAAACGACATCGGCGCATTGATGGTACAAGTCGCTGTCCGCGGGCTGTCCCGGCGTCATCACTTGCATGAGCTGCAGCGTGCAGTTGCCGCACTCGACGTTTGGCAGCGTCACCTGCGCCTCCCATGCTTTGCCGCTTTCGTTGCTCGGATCGTCCATCGTCAACAGCACGTTGCCGTCGAAGTCGGCGCGGTCGGCACCGTCGTCGTCGAAGGCGACGCGCCAGCTGCCGAGGTGGTCGACGGTCTCGCGCCACTTGACGGTGATGCGCTCACCCGCTTGGTAGCGCGTGAAACGCCCGGTGCGACCGTCGTCGACACCTCGACCGCACGGGCCGTCCTTCATCTCGTCGTAGCGTCGCATCGGGGCGTCGAGTTGCTCGTGGGCGCGCGCGCTGGCGGCCGACAGCACGACGAGGGCGAAGACGGTGGGCATACGCATGCCGCAACAATACCCGCTTGCCGCGCGCGTGTGGCGCCGTAACGTGCGTGCGTGTCTACTTCTTTGCCGATCCTCGCCGATGACGCTCCCGCCGCACTGGTTGGGAGCAAGCGCGTGTTTTTAGAGACGTTTGGCTGTCAGATGAACGTGCTCGACAGCGAGCTTGTGCGCGACCAGATGTTGGCGCTGGGCTACCGCTTCGTCGCCGACGCTGCCGCTGCCGACATCGTGCTGTACAACACGTGTGCTGTGCGCGAGCAGAGCGAACAAAAGGTGTTGTCGCGGTTGGGCGTGATGCAAAAGCGCAAACAACTCGAACCAAACCTCGTGGTCGGCATGCTGGGCTGCATGGCGGAGCGCACTGGCAAAGAACTCGCCGCGCGGCTCAAACACCTCGACGTCGTCGTCGGACCTTCAGAACTCGATCGCTTGCCGGAGCTGTTGCAGCAACTGTACAGCGAGCGCGCGATCGGCTTGCACAGCAAACATCTCGCTTTGTCGGGACACGCCAACCGCAGAAGCCAAACGCTCGACGCCGCGCAGGATCGTCTCGAAGCGCTCGACCAAGGGCGCGCCACCTTCGCCGACGACAAGGCGCAGGCCTACGTGCGCATCACGCGCGGGTGCAATAAATTCTGCAGCTTTTGCGTGGTGCCGCACACCCGCGGCCCCGAGGTGCACCGAGAGCCCGACGCCATCGTCGCCGAAGTCAAAAAGCTCGTCGCTGGGGGCGCGCTTGAGGTGACGCTGCTCGGCCAGACCATCAACCACTATGCGCATGGCGACACCAGCTTTGCGATGTTGTTGGGGCGCGTGCACGACGAAGTCCCCGAGCTCAAGCGCTTGCGTTTTTTAACGAGCTACCCGCGCGACTTCACCGACGCCGCCCTCGACGTCATGGCGTCGCGCGAACGCATCTGCCCCTTTTTACACATCCCAGCACAGTCAGGCTCCAACCGCGTGCTCAAGGTGATGAACCGCGGCTACACCGTGGAGCAGTATTTGGATTTGGTGGCGCGCGCGCGCTTGCGCATGCCTGACGTCGCCATCGTCGGCGATATGATCGTTGGCTACCCGACAGAGACCGACGAAGACTTCGAGATGTCGCTGCAGCTGTTGCGTGCTGTGCAGTACAAAACCGTCTACGTCTTTAAATACTCGCCGCGGCCCGGCACCGTCAGCAATACGCGCGACGTGGACGACGTGCCTGACGCCGTCAAGCGCGCCCGCAACAACATCATGCTCAAGCTGCAGCAAGAGATTTCGCTTGGCCATCACCAAAAAATGGTTGGGCACGCCATTGATGTGTTGGTGGAGGGCTCCGCCAAGATCGATCCGAGCGCCAACGCCAGCGACGACCCGCACCGCGACGCACCGCGCGATGGTGGCGAGGTGCTGTTGAGCATCGGCCGTCGCGGCGCCGCAGCCATCGCACCGTCGACGGCGCGCACACGGTTAAGCGGGCGCACGCGCGGCGATCACATCGTGGCGTTCGATGGCACCGATGATCTGGTGGGCAGCCTCGTGAAAGTGAAGATCACCCGGGCCACCGGCCTGTCGCTGCAAGGCGAGCTCGCGTAACCACTCGCCTTGGCGCGCTCACAAACCGCGATCGACGATGATGCGCTCGCCATCGTGGTGAACAAGCGCCACGGCGTCGTTTTCATAGGTCGCTATCGCCAGCCCGCTAAACGCCAACTCCCAGGCGGGCCGTTGGCCTTTTTTGAGCGCGTCGCGCACGCCCGCGTCAATCGCGATGGTGGCGATGCCGCCGTACGCGTGCGCGCCCGTGAGCACGTGGCTGGCTGCACGGGCAGGGTCGCTGAGGTCCTGTGCGGGCATCGCTTGCGCCAGCGTGAAGCCGCCAGACGCCGTGCGCACCAGCGCAGATAAATGCGCAGGCACGCCGAGCGCTGCGCCGAGGTCGCGCGCCAAGCTGCGGATGTACGTCCCCTTGCTGCAGTGCACGTCAACGACCGCGGTGCACGTCGCTGCGTCATAGCTGCGCAACGCCAGCGCGTGAAACGTCACGCCGCGCGCGGCGATCGTGACGGCTTCGCCTCGACGCGCCTTTTGATACGCGCGCTCGCCGTCGATGTGCACGGCGCTGTACGCGGGCGGCGTTTGTAGTTGCGCGCCTAAAAATGTGGCAAGCGCGTCCGTCACTTGCACGATCGTGAGCGCGCTCGCGTCTTTGACGTCGACAACCTCGCCGCCGCGATCGTCGGTCGTGGTGCTGGTGCCAAGCGCGATGCTGCCGCGGTAAAACTTGTCGTGGTCCATCAACACGCGCTGCAGCTTTGTGTAGTCGTCAATCAGCACCACGAGCACGCCTTGTGCGAGCGGGTCCAAGGTGCCGGCGTGCCCGATGCTGCGGGTGCCAAACGCACGCCGCGCGCGCGCCACCACATCAAATGACGTGGGCCCGATCGGTTTGTCGACGACGCATACGCCGCCTTTCATGCGCGCTTACTCCGCGGGGCCGACAGGCGCATGCGCACCTGCCGCGCGCCGACGCTTGCTGGCCTTGACGGCACGCACTGGTGTGTCGTGCGCAACGAGTGCGTCAAGCGCCGCGCTGACGACGTGTTCGCGGGCCTGCGCCAGCGCCGTCTCCAGCACGAAGCTCGCGGCGTTTTTGTGGCCGCTGGCGCCCAGTGCGTGCGCCATCGGTGCCACCGCGACGTTGCCGCGTGAGCGGATGATCACTTTCGTATCGCCTGCGTCCCGCTGCAACAACAACACCGCGAGCTGCACGCTTTTGATGCTGCGCACCTGGTTCACGAGGCTCTGCACGTCGTCGTCGTGCGCACCGGCGGCGGCGAGCTGTGCGCGGGTAATCTCGACCACGCCGACGCGACCGCAGGGCGACAGCCACAACGTCGACAACATCGAGCCAAGCAAGCGGACCTTGGGTGCCGCCTGCGATTCGTAGATGCGCTCGGTCATGGCCCACGGATCGACGCCGGCCTCGACCAAGCGCGCCGCCAGGCGAAAGGCGCGTGCCGAGCTGTTTTGGTAGCGAAAGCCGCCAGTGTCGGCGAGCAGCGACGCATAAATGCACATCGCGACGGCGGGGCTCAACGCATGACCCATCGCATCGAGGATCATGGCGACTTGCTCGCCCACCGCCGCCGACGTCAAATCGATAAAGGCCAGGTCGCCCGGGGGTGCATCCAACCGGTGATGGTCGATCCACACGTAGGTGCCGCGGTGCGCAGCGTCGGGAAAGTCAGCGCCCAAGCGATCAGGCCGCGCGGCGTCGACGACCAAGGTCGCGTCGAAGTGGGTGGCGCGGTTGAGGCTGGTTTTGACGTCGTCGCCGCCGGGCAGCCAACGGTAGGTCTCGGGGTAGGGCTCTTGGTTGTAGACCACGACGTCTTTGCCCATCTCCCGCAGCGCGCACGCGAGGGCCAGCGAGCTGCCGCACACATCGCCATCCGCACCGATGTGGCCGACCACCAACACGCGTCTGCTGCGCGCGATCACTGCGCCGACGGCGTGCGCCTGCTGCATCGCGTCGGGCGGGGCTGCGCTCGTGTACTTGCCTAGTGGGGCGCCGGTGCCATGCATGCGAATCTCGGGGATCGGGTAAAGCGGCTGTGCCACCGCCAGTATAGCTGGACTGTGCCCTGCTCGCACGCCTGCGCGCTGCGGCACAGGTGCGCGTCGCTTGTGGCGGCTGGCCAATCGAGGCTAGTTTGCGGCCGCGTTCACACCCATTAGGAGCACACGATGACCTTGTCCGCCGCACGCTCGAAATCACTGCTTGCCTCACTCGCCGCACTCGCCGCGTCACTCACCATCGGCGCAGGTTGCAGCTCTGCTGGTGCGTACTGCCAAAAACAGTTCGAATGCGAAGACGATCTCGGCGTCAACTTCGAAGAGGACTACCCGGCCGTGTGCGCGGAGGCGGTCAACGGCCGCAACGACACGTTGCGTGC
>JAYTVG010000578.1:0-4664 GCA_043744135.1 Deltaproteobacteria bacterium
GAGATCGAAAAGCGCATCGACAAAAAGCCGAAGAAGGACGAGTTGGTGGAGTTGACCAACGACTACCTGTCAAACATCCCGCGCGACATCGACTACGCACGCAAGGGCAAAAAGCTCGACCTCGACTTGATCTTAATCAACAGCAAAGAGCGCATCGCGCAACAGCGCTCGTTCATCACCCTGCTGCGCGACGCGTTCCTGCAAAAAGAAGTGTTCGCAGCCGCCGCAGAAGTGAACGATCCAAGTGAAGTCTGGTACGACGGCCTCAAGTGCGACATTGCAGCGCTCGACGTCAAAGGCGACGATTTCAAGCGCATCAAAGGCTTGTTTGATGGCGGGCAATCGCCCGTGAACTCGAACTTCTTTGGCAAGCTGAAGCTGGCACGCGCCTGGACCGTCGAGCAAAAAGGACGCAAGTCCGCGTTTGAGGCCTACGCCGCACAGATTGCCAAAAACAAACAAGCCACCGGCGTCATCCCCGGCTGGCACGGCACGCGGACGCCAAACCTCATGGGCATCTGTAAGACCGGCTTGGTGACGCCAAAGAATCTGCCCAAGGGTGTACACGTCACCGGGCGCGCGTTTGGTCTCGGCATCTACCACACGCCGTGTTGGCCCGACGCAGGCGGCAGCACCACCGACGACAAAGGCAAGAAGTTCACGCGCTACAACGGCGCGCTCAAGAGCATGAACTACACGTCGC
The DNA here is from genome assembly GCA_043744135.1 of Deltaproteobacteria bacterium. Lineage (GTDB taxonomy): Bacteria > Myxococcota > UBA727 > UBA727 > VGSZ01 > JAYTVG01. The sequence goes on from JAYTVG010000578.1 coordinate 704, forward strand.
TGCGAGGCGCATTTTACGGCGACGGCAACACCGCAGACAAGGGCTATCTGTTTTTGGAGGAGCTCGCGTTAGGCGTGCCCGAGCTTGCGCTCAAGGCCTGCTTTGACAAGCCCGCGCCCAACAAAGGCGCCGACTACATTTACGCACGCGCGCACGGCCACGCATCGCTTGCGAATGATGAGGTGGTGACGTTTGAAGAAAACGCGTCGCGCCGCATGGCGATCCTCGAAGTGATTCACAAATAACGCGGCTACGGCGGCAAAAACGCCTTCTCATCGCGCGTGAAACTCGCCTCGCGCGATAGCAGCGTCGCCAGTGGCTCCGGTGCGGTGCCTTGCAGCACCAGCGCCGTCGCGTAACTTTCAATGTGCGCGGCGTCGTTGATTTGCGCGGTGTTGATCCAACCGCAGCCGAAGCGCGCACCGAGGACACCGCCAGCGATGGCGGCAACGGTGTCGGTGTCTTCGCCTTGCTGAACAATCGCCATCAACACGTCGTGCGGCGCAGCGGTGTCCAGCAGCGCCGCGCACAGCCCATTGAGCCCGCCGAGCAGCGCGAAGCCGTGGTTGGCGTGCGCCGGTACGCGCTCAGCAGGATCGAGGTAGCGCGCGCCGAGGGTCACGACGCGACGCGCGAGCTCGTCAGGGTGGTCGGGCAGCGCGCCGAGCACGCGCGCGAGCGTCAACGCGAACTGGTGGCGCGTGGTGCGGTCGACAGCCCAATTCGCGCGGCCAAACAACCACTCGTCTTGCACTTCAGCGACGGCGTCGGGCAGCTCATGCACGACGTCGGCGCGCGTTGCACCATTGATGAAGCGCGCACTCGCCCACGCCACCGCATACGCCAGCGCCATCGAGCGGATGTCTGCATGCGTGACGGCGCTTGACTCCATCACCACCTCCGCGAGCCTGCGCGTTTGGTTGCGGTACCACGCGCCGAGCGGTGCGATGCGCATCGCCGCGCCGATGCCCGCCGAGGGACTGCCCGCAATTTGTGGTGCGTTTCCGCTCGCGAGTTTCTTGGTGGCGTTGTCAAAGTGGCGCCCAGTGCCGCGCCACGCGAGCGCTTGCGCACCTTGCACCAAGCACGCGCCCCACGCCGCCGCAGAAAAGCCCTGCGCGCAGACGTTGATGAGCGCTAGCGCTTGTTGCGTGTCGTCGGAGTGCATGCCGAGCGGGCGCAGTCGCCGGCGGCGCTCGGGCGCGATGTGCGCGGGGTAGACCGCGGGCACTCCCGTGAGCACGCCAAACACCGCTGCGATGTCCGCGGCCGGCCAGCCTTCCATCGGGCAGCCGACGACGTCGCCGTACGCCAAGCCCCACAGCGAACCACGCACGCGATCCTCAGCGGTTGTGTGTTGCAACGTTGCGCTCAGTTGATGTCCTTGATGATCACGCTGGCGGTCTTGGCGTCGACGCGCGCCATCAGCTGCGCGCCGGCCGGAAAGATGGCGATGAGCGTGTCAGCGAGATGCAACAGCGACGGGTGCTCAAACGCGACGGCTTGCGTTTGCCCGGTGGCAGGCGAGCCCGCTGCGAAAATCTCGAGCTTCGCAGGCACTGCTTGCACGCGCACAACCACACCGTCCGTGACGATGCCGGCGTTTTTCAGCAGCTGGCGCGGCACGCGGCCACGGCCGTCGACGCCGACTTTGACCAGCGCGTCCGTGGTGGTGTCGGTGAGGTGGTCGTCGTTGTCAGACGTGCCGGCTGCGACCGGCGGGATCGCGAGCTGGCTGCGCATCGAGTCGTCGTAGTCGGTCGCGGCGTTTTTGGGCAAGTGGTACAAAAACGCCTGCGCGGGCTTGCGCCCCTCGGCGACGACGTCGATCATGGTCTGCAGGTACGGTCCCATAGCACCTCGATCAAATGCTTCGCGCACCACCGGCGCGACTTCGCGGTGGCGGATTTCGGTCAGCGTCGTTTTGACCGCGTTTGACACGTCGAGCGCAGTGAACAGCATGCCCGACGACGTGAAGGTGTCGAGCACACGCGCCGTGACGGCGTCGATTTCTTCTGGCGTGGTTTGCGTCATGCGGTGTCCTCAGCGACGGGAGTGAAAGTGCGTCAACGGATGCGAGATTTCCTTGAACTGTGTTCACCTCTTGCCGTCACTGAAAAGGCGAGCATCAAGCAAAAACGCAGCGGGCGGGGGTCAGCGGTGATGGTGGTCACCGAGCCCAGGGTATGGGAACGTGAGCAGTGCGGGACGCGGCGCGCGGAGTCAATCATGGCAAGGTCACCCAACGAAACCGACGCGTCCCCTGGCGATCCTGTGCGCGACGCAGCGCGCGACACCGACGCATCACCGCCGGTGGTCAGCCCCGGGATGTGGATCGAGCAGTGGTGCGTGCAGCAACCCGTTCGCGAAGCGCACGGCATCGTTGAGTTCAGCGCGCATGATGTTGCAGGCCGTGACGCGCGCGTGCGCGTCCCGCTCGACTTGCACGTCGCTGCGCGCTTGCGTGCGGATGCCGAGCTGTCCAAGCGCTATGCCGACAGCGCTGTCGTCAAAACGTTAGCAGTGGTCGACCTCGGTCGCTGGCCCGTGCAAGTGATTGAGCAACCTGACGGGTTGTTGCTCGACGAGCTGATCGAAGCCATCGGTGCACTGGACGCCGACACGGTTGGGCGTATCGCAGTCGAACTCTGCGAGGTGATGCAGACGCTGCACCGCGGGCGCCCCACCGTGCACCACGGCGCGCTTTCGCCCGGCCGCATCGTGTTGTCGTGCGCTGGGCAAGTGCTGCTCGCGGACCTCGGCCGCGTGCGCGCCAAGCCCAGCAAACACCACACCTCGCCCGAGCGCGTCGCAGGCGACTTGCCGCGCAGCGCCGACGACGACATCTACGCGGTTGGCGCGTGTCTGTTTGACGCCGCGCAAGGCGCCGTGGGCGCGCTGGGTGCGGGTGCCGATCCGCGCACACTGCGCACTGTGTTGCCGGCGGCGTTCGCGGACATCGTCATTGCCATGTTGGCACCCGCAGCCCAGCGCATCGGCACCTTCAGCGACGTTGGCGAGCGCTTGGCGGCGGCGGGCGTCGACGCCACGACGGGACGCAGCGCCATCGCGCGCGCGGTTGCACGCGCCGTGCAGCAGCGCGAGGCAGCAGTGCGCGCAGCCCAGCAACCCATCACGCGCCCCGTCACGATCGACACCGATCCCGTCACGGTTCCCGTCGGCGACCCCGTCGAGCCGCCGTCGGCTTCACCGCTGCCGCCCACGCCGTCGCCAACGCGGCGCAGCTCGGTGGTGCCCGCGGTCGTCGCCACGGTCGCGTTGTGTGCGGTCGGCGGCGGCGCGATGTGGCGCCAGCTGCAGCCGCTGGCGCGCGCCAGCGCAGCGGTGCCGGTGGTTATGCGCGCACCGACGCTCCCTGACGTCGTCGCAGCATCGAGCGCGACCGCGCCAACGCAAGATGCGCCTGTGGTCGTCATCTCGTCGCCGGCCGCGCCACGATCAGAACCATCGTCGACAGCAGATGCAAGCGCGGCGCAACGACCGCCGCCCACCGCGCACGCAACGCCGGCTCACCCAGCGGAGAAGTCCGTCGCCGTGAAGCCGACGGGCGCAAGAGCCGACGTGAAAATAACCGCAGCGGCCTCGATACCGGCCAAGTCGACGGACACGAAAACCACGGTGCGCTTGACGCTCGACGTCGACGCCGCGACCCGCGCGCGCATCGAAAGCAAGCTCACGGCCTGCGTGCTGCGCGGCTCCGTGCTTGGGGCCGTGGAGGCAGGTACGCCGACGAAGGTGTCGACGACGCCAAAAAACGCCTGCGTCGCCCACGTCTTGTCGCGGGAGCTGCAGGGCTGGAACCGCCAAGACGCCGAACCGTTTGAGATCGCACGCCGCTGAGCCACAGCGGGAAACAAACGCCCTCCCCGAAACCAACCCCTACCGGGAACGTGGATCGCGAGCTGTACGGGTTTGTGGCTAGGCGCCGGCGAGGAGCACA
>JAYTVG010000579.1:0-1469 GCA_043744135.1 Deltaproteobacteria bacterium
TTTGACGATTTGGCCGGCCTTGCTCGCGTCATCCAACAACAAAAACACGCTCGAGCCGTGCGATTGGCGCGCCGCCATCAAAAATTCAGTTGCCGTCAGGTCGCCGAGGTTGAGCTCCAAGATCACGATGTCGTGGTGCGCATCGTCGAGCGCGGTCATGCCCTCGACGCCGCGTTGCGCAGCGGCACACGCGTACTTGCGCCGCTCGAAAAACGGGCGCAGGTGGACCACGCGGGGCCCAACGAGCAGGATCCGGGCGGGGCCCGGGTCGAAAGTCATGGTGCGGACAATGGCACCCGGCAGCGCAAACCCCAAAAAACGTGCCGGTTGGTGCGCCAACGTAAGGATAGCGCACACCCCGCACGCGAGCGTCGACGGTTGTGCGCGCGGCTGGTACACCTACTGCGTCCATTGTCCCTCTTGGAGTCGTCCCCATGATGCGCATTTGTCTTCGCCCCCACGCCCTCGCAGCTTTCGTCGCTGTTGCGGTTGTCGCCGTCGGTGTCGTTTGGGCGCCGCCGGCCTCGGCCACCGTCGTTCAGATTGCTTCGCTCGGTGCCATGGCCAAAAAAGCCGACGTCATCGTGCACGTCACCGTCACCGACGTTTCCACGAGCCTTGTTGAGGGGCGCTTGATGACTCAAACGCACCTCGCCGTAGTGGACGGCATCAAGGGCGCAAAGGCGCTCGACACCTTGGTCATTCACCAAATCGGCGGCGACACCGACGGCCACCACGCTTGGATCTCGGGGGCGCGCCGCTTCAAAACCGGCGACGACTTCGTGTTGTTTGGCATGCGCTGGCCCAAGCACGGCCCCGACGCGGTCATCCCCTACGGCGTCGGCTACGGCACGTTTGACGTCGTGGCGGACCCGTCGGGTGCGCTCGTCGTGCAGGAGCGTATCGGCGACGTTGTGACGTACGTGGTGGGCGCGGACGGCAAACCCTCGACGCAGGCGCCACCCGCCCCGCGCAGCTGGTCGTCGATGGCGGCGTTTGAGGCCGAGGTGCGGGGGCTGTTGCGCGACGAGCCGACGCCTACGCTCGTCACGCCCACGCGGCCATTGTTGACGGCGCCGCGGGGTGTGAAGTGAGCGCGCGCGGTCTCGTCGTCACCCTCGCTGTTGCAACGGTGTTGAGCGCGGGCTCCGCGGCCGCGCAGCAAAACTTCCGATTTTTGTGCAACGGCTTTGATGCCAGCGGCGCCGTCGGCAACGATGGATGTGGTCCGTGCAGCGCCGCCACCGCCGCACGCTGGGAGCCCGCTAGCGTCGAGTTTCACTTCGACACCACGACCGTGCCGACCAACCAGGGCATCTCGTCAGCGACGTGGACGTCGATGATCTCAGACGTGCTGGTTGCGTGGCAGGACGCGTCGGGCGGGGCCGTCGATGTCTTTAACGGTGGGCAGCAACCCTCGCGACAGTTCGCCCAGATCAACGGCGAAAACGCGATTTTTTGGATCACCA
>JAYTVG010000580.1:0-4661 GCA_043744135.1 Deltaproteobacteria bacterium
GCGAAGCCCCCGCGCTCAGCCTGCAATCGTTCGCTCAAGCGCATCTCGAACACCAGCAGTGGCGTTGGCACGTGACGCGTTACTACGCGCTGTCAAACGGCGTCGCGGTCGCGTTGTGCCTCGCTGCAGCGCTCGCGCTACACCAGGCGGGCAACGACCCTCAGCTTGCAGTGCACACGGATTTGCGCGCGACATGGGTGAAACCGTCCTCGTTGTTGGCGCAACGGTGCGCACGCGACGCACCGCTTGTTGCGCTCGCTGCATCCGGCGCGGGCCCGCGCGCGTCCGTGTACACCGCAGCGATGCTGTACGCACTGGACGAGGTGGATCGTGCGGGTGACGCGCTGCTGTTGTCGGGTGTGTCAGGGGGCGGCGTGGCGTTAGCGTATTTCGCTGCGCACCGCGATGAACTCATCGGCCGCAACAATCCCGTCGCCCACGACGCAGCTTGGGACGCGTATTTTGCGACCATGGCAGTCCCCCTTGCCACCGACGTGCTCAATGGTGCGTTTGAGTCGCGTCTCGCGAGCACGACGCGGCTAGCGACGCTGTTGAGCGAGAGTCTTGCCTCGCGCTGGGCCTTGTCAGCGCAGCGCCAATCGCTCGCCGACATCACCGACGTCGGCTTGATTTTCAACACCACCATCGTCGGCCGATTTCACGCGCGCGCCATCAACGGCAAACTCAGCACCGCCTCGCTGCGCGAGCAAGAACTCAGCTCGACGGGCATCGATTTCGACATCGACGAAACAGGCGGCCGGCTGCTGCTCACGAACCTGGCGCTACCGGTGCGCTTCCCGCCGCGCGCCACCGGTCCGAGCGGCTCCGTGCATTTGGCCACGCGCGTCGTGCGTGGGCGCGACGTGACGCTGACGGCGGCGGCCGCGTTGACGTCGAACACCCGTCCGTTGTTTGCGGATGCGGCGATCGACGTCGATGACGATGCGCGCTCGTGGGTTACCGATAGCGGCGCCAGCGGCGACGGGGGCGTGGCGATGTTGCTGTACGCGCTCATCGAAGGCGTCGACGCGCTGGACCGTACACCCTGTGCCACGTTGCCGATGGTCCGGGTGGTTGCGCTCGATGCGTCGCCGCTGGAGCCGCGGGGCGACAGCGCGGTCGCAGCTGGCCGCATGTTCGCAGACCAGTTGATCGCAGAGCTTGTCGAGCAGTTGCGTGAGCGCTATCGCGACGCGCCGAATCGCTTCTCGTTTCACTCGATCCAGATGCCATTGGCCCTGCGCAGCGACGGCAACGACGCGCGCTACCTGGTGCCAGTGCACACACGCATACGGCTCAGTCGTGACGACATCATCGTGATGGATGAAGCGCGCACAGTGCGCGTGCTCAAGGAACTCGGACGCGTGCGCCCGAGCGCTGCATCGACACAAGACAACAGCAAAATCCTCCGCGTGCTGCGCGGCGATGAGCATTTCTTTGCTGCTCTCACGTCGCTTCGCGCGCGTCTGCTCAAAGACGCTCAGGCGAATACACTGCCTACGTCGACGCCATGCGCGGGATGCGCCGCGCCGTAGTACAGCGTGCACGTCGTTTGGGGGGGCAGCGCCTTGCCGTCGAGCCGACACAGCGCGCGCGATTGCAACGCACCCTCAAGGAATTCCTTGTGGTAGCGCCAAGTTGTTCGCACGTCGCCGCACACGTCGCCGTCCACGCTGAAGTCGAGCACCAACTTTGAGTGCTTCGATACGATGAGGGATTTAACGACGTCACCCGGTGGTGCCCAGCTGACCAGCGTGACGTCGGGGCGGTGGCGGTTGACGGCGGTGCGGGCCGCGGCTTTGTGCACACGCTGCGGCCCCGCCGACGGCATGGTGATGCCCGCGAGCGAAACACCGCGCATCTGTCGCACATCGGCGACGTTCATGCGCGCACGCACGTTTCGCCATGCATGGTTGTCGGTAGCGGTAACGGTAAACTGCGGGTGGCGTAGCGCTAGTTGCGACGACAAAAAGCCGTCCCCCGCACACACCTCGAGCACGCGACGCACCTTCAAGCGCGTCAGCACGCGCGCGAGCGCATCGATCCACTCGCGGGTGGCAAGCAAATAAACGGGTCCGCTGCTGTTGGTCTCGCACACCCAACCGATGTCGCGCGGATCGCACGCGTCGATGGCCGCGCGCAACGCCACAAACGACGGCAGCCTGCGCGCGCCGGTGTTTTCGGTCCAAATCACGTCGATGAGCGCTGAGCGCGCGCGTCGTCGCGCGGCGGTGTCGCGCCCCAACCCGCGCGGTGCCGGTACGCTTGTCACCGGCGCGGGCCGCCGCGATCCGAAGCGGAGCTCCACTGGCGTCCGCTGCGGCCACCGCGTCCACTGCCGGTGCCGCCGCGCCCGGGTTCGCGTCGACCCTGCACGGCACGTGGTGGGCGCGGCTCTTCTGGTGGCGGTGCCGGCAGGTTTGGTGGCACATCGACGACGTCAACTTTGCGTTGGATGTTGCGTTCAATCGCGCGCAGCAAATCGCGCTCGTCGGGCGCGCAAAACGCCCACGCGACTCCGCCTTTGCCGGCACGCGCGGTGCGGCCGATGCGATGCACGTATTGCTCGGGCACCTCAGGCAGGTCGACTTGCACCACGTGCGTGACGTCGTCAACGTCGATGCCGCGTGCTGCGATGTCGGTCGCAACCAACACGCGTACGGTGCCGTCTTTAAATCCACCCAAGGCGCGCTCGCGGGCGCCTTGCGATTTGTTGCCGTGGATAGCGGCCGCAGACACGCCCGCTTTCGTCAACGTCTCGGCAACTTTGTTGGCGCCGTGCTTGGTGCGCGTGAACACCAATGCGCGCTTCATGAGCGGGTCTTTGACCAAGTGCAGCAACAGCGCGCGCTTTTGTTTTTGATCGACGAACGTTACGGACTGCTCAATGCGCTCAACCGTCGTCGACGGTGGCGTCACCGCCACGCGCACCGGCGAAATCAAGATGCGCGCAGCCAGCTGCGTGATGTCATCGGGCATGGTGGCGGAAAACAACAACGTTTGGCGCTTGGACGGCAGCGTGGCGATGATGCGTTTGACGTCGTGGATGAAGCCCATATCGAGCATGCGGTCGGCCTCATCGAGCACCAAGATCTCAACCTTTGACAGGTCGATGGCGCGCTCGCCCATCAAGTCGAGCAGCCGACCGGGAGTGGCGGTGACGATGTCAACGCCGCGCTTGAGCCCGTCGCGTTGCGGTTGGTGACCGACGCCGCCGAAGATCACCATATGCTTGAGGCCCATGCCGCGGCCGTAGTCGCGAAAGCCATCGTCGACTTGGCTTGCGAGCTCGCGTGTCGGCGACAACACCAGCGCGCGCACATGGCGGCTGTGTGGGATTTTGCTGGCGCTCAACAGCTCGAGCATCGGCAACGCGAACGCAGCGGTTTTTCCGGTGCCGGTCTGGGCGATGGCGATCAGGTCTTTGCCGGCAGCGACGTGGGGGATTGCTTGCTGCTGAATCGGCGTCGGTGTGGCGTAGCCGAGCGCCGTGAGATTGCCGAGCGTGGTCGCGCCGAGCGGGAGGTCCTTAAATTGCATACGCCCGGGTACAGACCCAAGGCGGGTTCGTCGAGACGAATTGCTTGGTTCCCCAAGCGTGGCCCGCGAATTCATCGACCTTGGGAGATGAACAACGAATCGAAAATCCCTGGGCACCGTTGCGGTCGAAATTTGCGGGAGTGGATGTCGAGCCGTCCGCGCCCGCCGACCTTAGCCTGTGACGACGATGACGGTGTGCCCGGGGAGGCGCGCTATGGGCGCGGCGATTGCGCGTAGCCACGACGGGGCACCGGCACTTAGCGCAAGTCGTCAAACGCCACGCCGGTTGGCCATCTCCACAGACCTTCTTGCGCGGCGTCGCTGCCTCCTAAAAACACATCGGGCATGGCGTCAGCGGTGGCGGCGTCAAACAACGCGGCCTGCTCGTCGGGTGTGTTGATGACGGCAAGAGTGCCGCCAGCGTCTTGGCAGTGTTGGCGCGCGTCGTCATAGGGCGCGGCGGTCGGGCACAAGGCGAAGTGTGCGTCACCCACGTCGAGGGCTGCGCAGCCGTCGATGCCCGCGCCTTGGGGCAGCGAACACGCAAACGGCGACACGTCCGTGCACGGGCAGTCGTTCCAACCGCCATCCTCGCCGAGCGCGACGTCGGTGCCGAGCTCTAAGCAATCCTCCTCGCCATCGCCGTTGTCGGGACTGCCCGCCTCCCAAGGCGAGTACACCGGCGTGTAAAGCGGGTCGCCGTCGAGCCATCGGTAGGCACTTTCGACGTCGTTGTCGGTGGCGGCCAAAAAAAACACACCCGGATCGGGGCCGAACTCCGCGAGCGCTTGTTGTGCGAGCGCGGTGTTGCGCCCGGCGTTGCGCGGCCGGGGCAAGCGGCCGTCCACGGTCGCGCACAATTGCGCGGCCCCGTCGAAGTCGACGGCGTCAGCGCAAAATGCCATCCGCGCACCGTCAACGTCGACGGTGTTGCAGCCGGCAGGTGCTGTTGACGGCACCTCGCACACGACAGGAAATGCCTCCGCGCAGCCGCGGTCCCGCCATCCGCGTGGCTCTAGGTCGCGAAAGCGCGTGGCGAGGCAGTTGGCGTCCTGCGCGCCATCGGGTTGGTCGGGCGACCACGCTTCAAACGCGGGCTCGCCTTCGCCTTCGCCTTCGCC
>JAYTVG010000581.1:0-4658 GCA_043744135.1 Deltaproteobacteria bacterium
AGCACTCCGACAACATCAAGCGCACGTGGCCTTGTTCTTCGGCGGGGAACGCGTCGATCAAACGGTCGATGGTCTTTGAGGCGCTGTTGGTGTGCAACGTCGCAAACACCAAGCACCCCATCTCTGCCGCCAACAACGCCTGCATGATGGTGTCGGCTTCGCGCAGCTCACCCACCAAGATGACATCCGCGTCCTCACGAATGGCGTGGCGCATGGCGGACGCGAAGCTCGGTGCGTGCTTGCCGACCTCGCGCTGCGAAAACATCGACAGCTTCGGCGTGTGCAGAAATTCGATCGGATCTTCAACCGTGACGATGTGCTTGGTGTAGCTGGTGTTGATGAGGTCAATGATGCCCGCGAGCGTGGTCGACTTGCCCGCACCCGTGGGCCCGGTGATGAGCACCAAGCCGCTGGTCAGATGCGCCAGTTTTTCGAGTGCTTTGGGCAACGCGAGCGCGCTGAGCGGCACGATGTGCTCTGGGATCAAGCGAAAGACCGCGGCCGGACCGTTTTCCTGCTCGAAGGCGTTGACACGAAAGCGCCCGACGCCGCTTAAGCCGTACGCGAAGTCCACCTCCTTGTCGGCCGCAAACAGTTCTCGCGCCCGCAGGTCCGTCACCTCAACGATGAGCGGGTACAACGTCGCCGGCGTAAACACCTCGGCACCCTGCACCGGCTGCAACAGACCGTGCACGCGCACGCGCGGCGCAAGCCCCGCAGCCAAGTGCAAGTCGCTGCCGCCGACCGCGCGCAGGTGCGTGAGTAACGCGTCCACCCGCGCCATCTAGCCACCACCAAGCTGCGCAAGAGCGTTCACGTCGATGCGACCAGTCATATACGCACCGGGTAAGAACAAGCGCGGATCCTCTGCGAGCTTGGCCGCTTCGCTCACGTCGATGAGCTCGCGCGCCAGCAGATCCTTCAAGGCGTCGTCACGCGTGAGCATGCCGTGCGCTTGACCGGTCTGCATGACGTTTTTAATTTGGTGGGTGCGGCCTTCGCGAATGAGGTGCGCTACCGCAGGGGTGTTGAACAGGACTTCGACCGCAGCGACGACGCCGCGGCCATCACGGCGCGGCAGCAGGTGTTGGCTCAGCACTGCACGCAAACTTTCGCTCAGCATGGCGCGAATGGTCGACTGCTGCTGCGGCGGGAACTCGCCGATGATGCGATTGATGGTGCGCACGGCGCTATGGGTGTGCAGCGTGGCGAGCACCAAGTGGCCTGTCTCTGCAGCTGTGAGCGCGAGCGTGACGGTTTCTCGATCGCGCATTTCGCCGATGACGATGACATCTGGATCCTCGCGCAGCGCGGACTTGAGCGCGCGTGCGAACGCCGAGGTGTGTTTACCCACTTGGCGCTGGCTGACGATGCAGCGCAGCGACGGGTGCACCACCTCGATGGGATCTTCGATGGTGACGACGTGCTCGGCACGCTCTTCGTTTATCATGTGCACCAGCGCTGCCATCGTCGAGGTCTTGCCGCAGCCGGTGGGCCCCGTGCACAAGACAATCCCTTGCTGAAACGTCGTCACGCGCGCGAGGTCGCTTTTGAGTCCCAGCTGCGTCAACGTCGGGGGCAGCGTTTTGACGATGCGAAAGACGCCGTCGAGGCCGTGTTGTTGGCGGTAGATGTTGGCGCGCACACGCCCAGCGCCGCGGATGTTCAAGGCGCAATCCAGGTGGCCATCGGCGTTGAGCCGCGCTTGATCGTCAGCATCGAGCAGCGCCAAAAGTCCCGCCTCCGTGATCGAAGATGGCAGGGCGCGATCCGTGATCGCGTGCAGTTTGCCGTGCAGGCGCATGCGCACGCGCTCGTTGCTGTGAACGTGAACATCCGACGCGCCCTGCGCCACTGCCGACGACAACAGCGTCTCCACGTACGAGCGCGCCATCTGCGCGTTGACGGCAATCGCGCGCGGCGCAGTGTCACCGTCGAGCGTAACGTCGATGCCTTGGTCATCGTCAGGGACGTCGAGGGGCTTCATCACTTGTGTGAACGTTGGACCGGGTTTGCTGGCGGCCCGCGCGCTGGCGGCATCGATGTCCGCTTGTGCTGCGCGCCTGCGCACCGCCATCACCTCTGCTTGGTGTTTGAGCACCCGTTCGACGCCCGATTGCTCCAAAAATCCGCGCTCGACCAAGATGGTCCCAAGGGGGCGCAAGTTGGTCTCGTTGCTTTGCTGCGCGGTCGCTTGTGCGAGCTGCTCGAGCGTGATCAAGCGCAGGTGGACCGCGAGCCGGCCGAACAAGCCGTCGATGTCGAGCGTGGGGTGGGTGACAGCGTCCGCCATGAATGCGCACCTTAGCAACACCAGCGCGCTGACACTCAACCGCGCGCTATTTGGTTGGATTGCGCAGGGCGCTCGGCATGCTTGCGTACATGGCTTGTGCGCGTTCGTAGTCCGGATGGGTCGGCGGGGCCGTGTCGAAGTATTGTTTCAGCTCACGCTCCGCGCCCAGCTTGTCGCCATCAAGCATGCGCGCCTGCGCTTTGATGAAGTACGCGCGCGCCGCCTCGTTGCCAGTCGGGGTCATACGCAGCGCGGCATCGGCGTGAATCATCGCGTCCATGCTGATTTTTTGTGCGATGGCGGTGGCGGCGGCCTGCAGCTCCTTCATGGTGCGCACGCGCACCTCCACGTCGACGTCGACGGTGTGGCTGGCTTCGGTGATGGAGGCTTGGACCGAGCGCACCGCCTGCTTGCCGCCCCATTGAAGCACGGACAAGCCGCCCAAGCCGAGCGCGCCGACGACGACAGCGCCAACCATCCAGGTGCCGCGCGGCGTGCCATCGCGTGCTGCTATGACGATCACTGGTGCCGCGGCCGCCGCGCGCGCGTTTTGCTGAACCACCGATGGCGCTGCGCGCGCGGGGGGCGCGTGCGTCAGCGGGCGAAACGTCGTGTGCGGCGAGGTGTTTGACGCGGCGCTCCTCCAACCACCGGTCTTTATCCCATCGACGATCTCGCGCGTCGACAGCTTCCCCCGCGTCGCTGCCGACGCATGGCCGGGCGGTCCCGACAACAAGTTGGTCCACTGCCGCTGCGCCAGCTCGTCACCGGGCTGCGCCTGCAAATAGCGCGACAACCACAACGCTTGGCCGTGCGGATTTTTGACGATGGCGTGTAGGTCGGCCGCGCGTTTCAACAAGGCGATTTGGCCAGGTTGCGCGGCAGCTTGTGCCTCGACATCGGTGATGCGCTTGTCAGTGGGAGTGAAGTCGAACTGTCGGTGGCACGCGGCTTCAAAGCGTTGTTGCGTCGCGGCGTCGTGTGGCACCAAGCGCGTGGCGCGAAACAACGCCATCGCCGCTGCCGCGGCTGCGGGTTCACCAAGCGCGTGCAAGTCGCCGGCGCGCTCGCCTTCGAAGCGCGCTTGCGCGGCCAACAGCGCGTCTTTGGTGTTGAGCGGGTCGCTCAAACTGCGCGCGGCGAGTTGAGGAAACTCAGCTAACACCAGCGTCTTATAGGGCAACAAATCGTCGAGCGCCGCGCGCGCTGACGGGTAGCGGAGGTTCGCGTCGCGCTCCAGCAAGCCTGCGCAGACCCGCTGCAACACACCCGGTGCCGTGGGATCGAGGCAAAACAACGGCGGCGCCGGCTCCAACAAAATGCGCATGACGGTGGCCGTTGCGGTCGGTGACTCGAACGGATTTTTCCCCGTCAACAACTCCACCAACAGCGCGCCCACGGAGAACAGATCGGAACGCGCATCGAGCGGCATGCCGCGCGCTTGCTCTGGGCTCATGTACGCAGGGGTGCCGAGCACCATTCCGGTCGCTGTGAGTTTTTGGTCCTGGTGGTTTTTGGCGATACCGAAGTCGACAAGTTTGATGGTGCCCGCTGCTGTGAGCATGACGTTTGCGGGCTTGATGTCGCGGTGGATGAGGCCGCGGTTGTGCGCATGGTCAAGCGCTTCAAGCAACTCGCATACGAACACGCACGCGGCCGCCGCCGGCACGGTGCCACCCATCTTGCGCAACAAATCGTTGAGGTCGCCTCCATCGATGACCTCACACGCCATAAACACGGCCGCACCGTCCTCGCCGCCGGCGAACACCTTGCAGATGTTCGGGTGGTCGAGTTGTTGCGCGGCGCGCACCTCGCGCAAGAAGCGCTCTTTGAATTCAGGGTCGTCTTTGGCGCGGTCGCGAATGCGCTTGAGCGCCACATGCTGACCGGTCTGCTGATGTTGCGCGAGGTACACCGTCGCCATGCCGCCTTGACCGAGCTGGCGCAGCACGCGGTAGCCGGCGACGACTTCGGGTGGCGGTCCCACGCTGCCGAGCACCGCCGTGTTGACGGTGGATGAAACCACAGGAGTTGCGTCAGCAGGCGCAGCGGCAACGGTGCGGGCGCCTGCGTCGGGTGAGTCCTGCTTTGACACGTGCACGCGAGGCTACCACGCCGCGTCGCGCGCGCGCACACCACTCCAGTTGTGCCAAATTGCGGCAGCGCTTGCGCTTTCACGCTCAGGCGCGAGAGGCTTGGCGCATGCAACGCGAGCGTGGATTTTCGATTTTGGAACTGAGCTTGGTGTTGGCGCTCGGCACCATGCTCACGACGCTGGGTCTGGTATCCATCGTGACCGCGATTCAAAAATCTCGCTACAATGCCGACCGCTCGCGCTTGTACATGGACATTAAAGACATGCGCG
>JAYTVG010000582.1:0-4653 GCA_043744135.1 Deltaproteobacteria bacterium
TCTACGACCAGAGCTACAACACCGCACCGCCGAGCTTTCCCAGCGGCGAAGTGTTCGGCCAAAACGGACTCGCCGCCAGCATCGACCTACCGGGCACCACCGAGGCGCGCGTGATGGCGGCCTTCACGGTGGCCGGCCAGCCACACGTGGCCGTGGTGGTTGGCGCTGCGGAGGTTCATCTTTTTAGATTCAACGACGTTGGCGGGGCTGGCAACCGTAGCTTGGCCGTCACGCTGCGCCAGACGTGGACGGCGCTGGCGGACGTGACTGACATCGCGTTTAACCCCGCAGACAACGTGCTGGTGGTGGGCCGCACCGACGGCGTGCTTGAGATGGTCCAAGTGGCCACCACCACGCCAGCCATGGCCACCATCCCCATGTTGGCGCCGTTTGCCGTAGACCCGCTTGCGACGCGGGACGGTATCAGGGACCTCGCTGTCGGCCCGGTGATAAGCGGTGGACCCACCGTGGTGTTCACCACCGACAAGACCGAGGATTTGTTCTTGGTGCCGTATGCCGTTGCCACGGGCTGGCGAGCGGGCAACGTGGTGCGCACCAGCTTTGACGACATCGCTGCGACAACGGTCACGCGCCGGCCCTCCGACCTTGTCATCGGCCAGTTCAACAACGACGCGCTGCTGGACGTGGCCGTGCTGGACCGCAACAGCGGCAGCATCATGATCGTGCGGCAACAACCGCCCCCGTGCGCGACGTTCATCAGCGCCACCGCCCACGGCATGATGCCCACCGCGTTTGCCACCGACCCCCAAAGCGTGCCGCTTTTGGGAAGCATGCTCGCAACGCCCTTTGTGGAGCTCTCCCGCTATGGCCGCGTGCTCACGGAACGGGAGCGTCAAATCAACGCGGTGCGCGCGCCCGCGAACGGCTTTCGGGATGTGCCGGGCGCGCTCCTTGAGCAGTGCCGCGTGCGCCACATCGACGTCCGCGGACACTGGGAGCAGGCCTCCGCAGACGGCGCTGGCTTTGTGTACGGCGCGCGCATGGCGTGGGTGGGTGCGCTGGTTTTCCCGACGCCCCTGTGCATTGCCCCGCTTCCTTTTGGGCCTGCGCAAACCCCCTTGGACTTTTGGATCTCTGCACTGTTTTTGTTGAACACCTTCAACGCGCCGTTAGATCTGGTGTGCGGTCCCGACAACGTGCTGTTGGGCGATCCCGGAAGCCGTCCGCGCTTTTTGCTGGCGGGTATCGGCGCGGGCCTGGACCTCATCGGCTCCAACATCACCAGCAACGCCAGCCGGCGCGCGGCGCGGCGCTTGAACAACGTGGTGCGCGCCGCCATCACCGACGCGGACCAGCTGATGGACGCGTGCACCGGCCACATCTACTTGGATCTGTCGGGTCACTCGCGCGGCACAACGGTGGTGACGCAAACCCTGCGGCGCGGTTTTGGCAACCGCGCAAACTACAACTTTGACACGTCCATCACGTTGCTGGATGCCATCGATTCCACTGAGCGCGATCAATGGCGCCCGTTCGCCCGCGCCGGCCATCTCGTGAAAGATCGCGACATCACGCGCGTGGGCAACGAGCACACGTCCAGCTACTTTTGCACCGACTCCACCGTCACCCTCCCCGGCGGCGGCGTGCACCCTTTGAACTATTTGATCGGCTTGTTGCCGCTGCCATTGACGCCCGCAGAAGCCAAGCGCTCCGACGTGGTGGGCTTGCCGGTGGGGCGCAACCGCTTCAATCCGCTGTCCAACGCGGCGAGCTTGGAGTTTTTGGGCTTGGGCGGCAGCCTCAACCATGGCCAGTTTGGCAGCAGCGCCGTGGACACCATGGGCTACTGGTTTGTGGCGCCGGCAAATCCCAAGGCAGAGCCCCCCAACAACCTCGACGCTGCCGCCAGCGTGTTGGGCCTCACGGCTGATCAATTCACCACATCCAAATCCACCTTGATGGGAACGCTGTTTCCCGTCGCGATAAACGGCCGGGACCAACAGCCCATGGCTGCCGTGGGTTTACACGTCGATCCCAATTTCTCTCCTGCTGACGAGATAGGATGCCTGCCAACGCAATGCGGCGGCACCAACACCTGCACGTCGGTGGTGTCGGAGGCCTCGCCGGCGCCGGCAATCACGGCACGGCAGCCGCGTGCACGTGAAATGGCGCTCGATTCAGATTTCAGGATCTCTGCGGGGTTGGTGCGCAACTGCACCGACATCGTTGTGGACGATCCCGACATGAAGAAGTCTCTGCCAGAAGCCGGCCACGACGTGCTGCGCCAATTCATCGTGCGCACGGCGGCCACCAAATGGCCCGAGGGCGGTTCATGGAAGCGCACGGGCGACGTCACCCTTTCAGCGATCGGCCCCTCGCAGTCTGTCGCCATGTCCCAATTCGTCGCGTGGCCTGGCGTGAACTATGCGCAGGTGGACACCCCTGCGGAACTGGACGTGGAAAGCGCGCGCTGGACCAGCGAGATGCAAAGCACCGGCACAGCAGATCGCATCAACGGCTTGCAAGCGGCGGTCGCTCGCAGCACCGACGGCGCAGCAGCGTATGCTGACGTGAAAGGGCCGAGCGCGGCTCTCACCACCACGCTCAACGAGCAGAGCCTCAGCCACAACCGGTTTTGGGTGCGGGTGGAGTACGAGCTGATGACCGCCACCGCGTCGATGGCCGTGTCATTCGCAGGTCCCGGCCTCAGCGGCAGCGCCAACTACACCACAGCGCAAGGCACCGGTCGCCGCGTGGCGCAGTTGACGTTCACACGCGGTACCGCCACCGCATACCAAGACGACTCCGTCACCCTGTCGGGGACCGAAGTGCGCATCTACGCGCTCAGCGTGCGGCAGCAAGCATCCACCACGGTGGGCAGCAGCGCCTACGAAGTTGTGGTGCTGGACCACGGCGTCACGTGGGAAACGGCGCAGCGCCTCGCGTCGCGCAGCATCTACAACGGCCTGCCCGGACGGCTGGCGCGCATCACGTTGTCCACGATTCTCTCCACGCTGAGCCCCGCGTGGGACAACGACACCAGCGTGTGGGTGGACGGCCGCAGCGGCGCCAACACCAACGCGTCGTCGTTTGTGGACAGCAGCGGTGCGCCCATGGCCAACACCTATTGGAATGCCGGCACCAGCTTCACGGACCCACGCCCGCGCGGCGCTTTCGCATTCGCGCACCCCTCGTCCACTGGCATGCGCCTGGGACACGCGCCACCGTCTGTCACGCGTGACGAGCGAAACTTCGGCTTCATCGTCGAGTACCCCAGCGCTCCTGCCGCCATGATGGCTGGTGCATCCAGCGGCATGTCCATGGCCGATGTCACAACCGCGCCCACCGCGACGCAGGAAGCAGCCGGTGAAGTGCCGCAGGCAGCCCTCGCCCCCACGATGATTGAAGGCGACGCCACGCTGTAGCCGGCGACTCTTCACGATGAAGGCGCGAAGCCGTCCATCGAAACCGTGATGAAGCGCGCTGATGCGCTCGGGCTCGATCTGACCTTCACGCCGAACAACGGATCAACGCTGAAGCAAACTGGCGTAGGTGCGAATCGGCGGTAGACGCACGTAACCCGCGGGGCTGTCGCCGGCGGACGCTGCCGCTCGCGCGACGTCACGCGGTGTGAGGCAGGAGGCTCGCGCGACGTCACGCGGTGTGAGGCAGGAGGCTCGCGAGCTTGATCGGCGCACGCCCAAGCAGGCGCTGTAGCGTCGGGTCAACGGCCGCGAACTCACCTTCGCGGCTCGCCTGGTACAAACCGAGCGCGAACTCTGCAGCCGCGGGCGGTGCGCCGCGCGCGAGGAATTTCGCACGGAAGGTGTCGTCGCTGAACACCTCACGCCGCACCCCAGCGATGGCGGCGATGTCGGCGTAGTCGAGGGCGACGTCGGCGGTCAGCGCAGGCGTGGGCCCTTCAAAGGAGCCATCCGCGACCAAGATCGCGGCCGCAGCGCTGGCCAGGTCGTCGTGGGCGGTCCATGAAACCTTGCCGTCGGCTGGCGCTTCGATGACGCCCGCCTTCAGCCCATCAGCGAGCATCGCGATGCAGCTCGACGCATAAAAACCATGGCGCAGCGCCGTCCACTTCAAGCCAGACGCGCGCAGCAGATCTTCGCTCGCTGCATGGTCGCGAGCGGGCGCGAATTTCGACAGGTGGCTCGAGGCGATCTGGCTCGTGTAAACGATGCGCCGCACCCCTGCGGCCTTGGCGGCGTCGATGGCTGCCTTGTGTTGCACGAGGGGATCTTGGCGATACGCGCGCGCGTTGCTGGACACGAGCAACAACGACGTCGCGCCCTCGAAAGCTTCCGCGAGAGCTTGCGGCGCAGCGAAGTCACCGCGACGAACGCGCACACCTTGCGCCTTGAGGTCCTCAGCCTTGTGCGGTTCGCGCACGCTCACGCCGATGGCGCTGGGCGGGAGCCGTTTGAGGAGCTCTCGAACGACAAGCCCGCCGAGAACACCCGTAGCACCAGTCACGACGATCATGCCCACTCCTTTGCGGCGTGAACGCCGCGTTGCGCCACAGTATCATCGATACCTTTTTTATGTAATCACTGATAACATTGGCGTTCCCGACGGTGATACCGTCCCAAACAATGGCGAGATCGCCCAACCGAAAACCAACGCGACCGCCGGCGTCGCCACGCGAGCGCATGCTACGCGCCACTGTTGAGCTCCTTT
>JAYTVG010000583.1:0-1466 GCA_043744135.1 Deltaproteobacteria bacterium
CGCCTTCACCTTCGCCTTCACCTTCGCCTTCGCCTTCGCCTTCACCTTCGCGGCCCTTGTCATCGTCAGGCGGTGCAGTTGGCGTGCAGGCGAATGAGAGCAAAGCGATCAACACAGCAAACATCAGCGTAGGCGCGCGCAGCATGAGGAACCTCCAAAAGTCCGCAAAGGGTCGTCGACTGTAAGGCGCCAGCGCAAAAAGGGAACGACGCAAATCACGGCGCGCCTCGCGTCACTTGTGCGAGGCCAAAACAACCCTTGGGCGCGTGCGCTGGGCTGGTAGAGTCAACGACGTGCAGCGCGCTCACCGCCTGCCTCGACGCTGGAGCTGAGACATGCAGTCGGATCGACTCACGCAAACCGTCGACGAACGACATGACGCGCTCGCCAAGGTCGGCGAATTCGACCTGGCTGAGCCCGGCTCCGCGGCGCCGGCGGATGATGCGCTCGGCCTCACGCTTGAGGCCTGGCAGCAGCATATGCAGGCCGCTGGGCAGAAGGCGTTTCGCGCTGCGCAGGTGTTTGAGCAGCTGCACAGACGCGCGGTCGGGCGGTGGCAGGACATGACGGATCTTGCTGGCCCGCTGCGCGCGCACCTGGAAGCGTCGATGCCGCTGCGCGCCCCCACGGTGACGGACGTGCGTGTGTCGAGCGACGGCACACGAAAGTATCAGCTGCAAACCCACGACGACCACACGATCGAGGCTGTGTGGATCCCGCACGCGTCGGGCACCGGCCGCCACGCCTTGTGCATCTCGTCGCAGGTCGGCTGCGCGATGGGCTGCACGTTTTGTGCGACGGCGTCGATGAAGCTCAAGCGCCATTTGACGGCGGGCGAGATCGTCGGCCAGCTGTACGCGGTGTTGCGCGACCTGCAGCAACACCAACCCGAAGACCCTCCCGACGGCGCACGCCACGACGCCGATTTGCAGACCGACGACGAGCTGCACGACGGCTCGCTGGCGCTGAAGAAACGCCGGGTGTCCAATATCGTGTTTATGGGCATGGGCGAGCCGCTGCACAACCTCGACGCCGTGCTCACGGCCATCGGTTTGTTCACCCATCAACGCGGGCAGGGGATGAGTCCTCGCCGCATCACGGTGTCGACGTCAGGCATTGTGCCTGCCATCGCTACGCTGGGTGACAAAAGCGACGTACACCTCGCGGTCAGCCTCAACGCCAGCAACGACGAAGTGCGCGCTCAGATTATGCCTGTCGACCGCCGCTGGCCGATTGCGGAGCTGTTAGCGGCCACGCGCGCGTTCCCGCTGCGTCGTCGTCGGCGCATCACGTTTGAGTACGTGCTGCTCAAGGGCGTCAACGACACCGACCAAGACGCCAAACGGCTGGTGGCGCTGATGCACGATCAGCAAGCGAAGGTGAACTTGATCCCATTTAACGCCCACCCGCTGTCACCGTTTGCGCGACCCGACGCCGCGCGTGTCGAAGCGTTTCGCGCCATCTTG